>NZ_CAWMYC010000103.1:0-222175 GCF_963872035.1 Scytonema sp. HK-05 | reverse complement strand
TCTTAACTGTCTTAACTGTCTTAACTGTCTTAACTGTCTTAACTGTCTTAACTGTCTTTTTCTTAACTGTCTTAACTGTCCTTGACAAAGAATTGCAATTTAAGAGATATTAGGTACGATGTTTACTGATTGCCAAACAACAAGCAGTTAAGTGAATGCCGAAACATTGAAATTTCAAAAAGAAGCGCAAAGGCAAAGTCAGAATGAATCTTTGTAAAGATGCTTTAGAGATTCTCAAAGAAACCAGTCGGACTTTTTACATCCCAATTAGTCGTTTGCCAAAAGGACTTCTAGAGGCTGTTGCTTCAGCATACTTATGTATGCGTGCGATTGATGAAATTGAAGACGATCCAGATCTGGATAACTCTACCAAAGCAAAGCTGTTGCGAACAATTAGCGTCAGTTTACAGGCAATGGGTGGCGCTGTTACTGCTGATGAACTGTCTTTGGCATTGAGCAAGCACCAGACGCCACTTCCAGAAGTATCGATTCGTATTGGTGAATGGGCAATGCTTGCACCAGAAACTATTAGCCCTCGGATTTGGGATGCAACGGCAGCAATGGCTGATAGAATGGCTTACTGGGCTGAGTGCAGTTGGAAAATTAACACAGAAGCCGATTTGAATTGTTATACGTTTAGCGTCGCTGGCTCTGTGGGGTTGTTACTTTCTGACTTATGGGCTTGGTATGATGGTACACAAACCAACCGAGTTGAGGCTATTGGATTTGGTCGGGGCTTACAAACGGTCAATATTCTGGTTAATCGTGGTGAAGATATACAACGTGGGGTTAATTTCTTTCCTGATGGCTGGACTCAAGAGGATGTAAAGAAATATGCACGTTATAATCTCACTTTAGCTGATGCTTATACAAATGCTCTCCCGAAAGGTCCTGCTTTAGACTTTTGTAAAATTCCGCTTGCTTTGGCTTATGCAACACTTGATGTTCTAGCTCTGGGAGAAACTAAGCTTACCCGCAACGCAGTTCTAAGTATTGTAAATCAGGTTGCTAGTAAGAACTGAAAAGTAAAATTTCAAGGCTATTAAACAGTAAAGTATGCAAACTCAAAACAGAGTTACAGTATCTAGCGTTGCAGAGGCAATCTCCAGAAGCCAGAACTATCTACTCTCAATTCAAAATCCAGCAGGCTATTGGTGGGCAGAACTGGAAGCTAATGTTACCTTGACAGCAGAGGTCATCCTGTTTCATAAAATCTTAGGAACGAGTGCAGGAAGACCCTTGTATAAAGCTGAGGCATATCTGCGTCAACAGCAACGCGAACATGGCGGTTGGGAAATCTTTTATGGAGATGGCGGAGAACTCAGTACCTCCGTTGAAGCTTATATGGCGCTCAAGCTTTTAGGCGTACCAGAAACAGACCCAGCAATGAAAAAAGCGCGGGCATTTATTTTAGAGCGAGGTGGTATCAGTCGGACTCGCGTTTTTACCAAATTCCACTTGGCGCTGATTGGATGTTACGACTGGCGCGGTTTGCCTTCGCTCCCACCTTGGCTAATGTTATTGCCAGAGTGGTTTCCATTTAATATTTACGAAATGTCAAGCTGGGCAAGGTCAAGCACTGTCCCGCTACTGATTGTATTTGATAAAAAACCAGTATTTAAGATTGCTCCATTCTTTACCTTAGACGAGCTGTATACAGAAGGCGCTGAGAATGTACGGTATGAATTACCGCGTCAATCAGATTGGACAGAAGTATTTAACCGCTTTGATGATCTGTTCAAATTAACAGAAAGTTTGAATTTGGTTCCCTTTCGTGATGAAGGGATAAAAGCTGCTGAAAAATGGATATTAGAGCGACAAGATGCTACAGGTGATTGGGGAGGCATTCTTCCGCCGATGCTAAACTCACCTCTGGCTCTATACTGTCTAGGTTACGACGTAAATGATCCAATTATTCAAAGAGCGTTACAAGCTGTTGACCGCTTTGCGATTGAAACTGAAGACAGTTACCGAGTTCAATCCTGTATTTCACCTGTTTGGGATACTGGTTTAGTCGTGCGATCGCTTGTAGAATCTGGTGTTGCACCCAACCATCCAGCTTTGGTAAAAGCTGGAGAGTGGTTGTTAAGCAAACAAATCTTAAGCTACGGTGATTGGGCAGTCAAAAATCGCCAGGGCAAACCAGGTGCTTGGGCGTTTGAGTTTGACAATAGCTTTTATCCAGATGTAGACGATACAGCTGTTGTAGTGATGGCTCTTTCTGCATTGCAACTTCCTAATGAAGCACTAAAACGAGCTGCAATCACTCGTGCAGTTAACTGGATTGTTTCCATGCAGTGTCAAGGAGGAGGTTGGGCTGCATTTGATATGGACAACGATCAATATTGGCTTAATTATGTACCTTATGGCGACCTCAAAGCCATGATTGACCCCAATACTGCTGATGTGACTGCAAGGGTTCTAGAAATGCTCGGTCGTTGTAACTTATTGACCGACAATCAAAGCGTTAACCGCGCTCTAGCTTATCTGAGTCGTGAGCAAGAAACCGAAGGTTGTTGGTATGGTCGTTGGGGAGTAAATTACATCTATGGAACCAGTGGCGTACTGGCTGCACTCTCACTTGTCGCTCCCCAGTCTCATAAAATTAATATCGAACGAGGTGCCGCTTGGCTAATCAAATGTCAGAATCCAGATGGTGGATGGGGCGAGACTTGCTTAAGCTATACAAATCCACAGCTAAAAGGAAAAGGGCGCAGTACAGCATCCCAAACAGCTTGGGCATTAATTGGTCTGATGGCAGCAGGCGAGGCAACAGGAACCTTTGCCAAACAAACAATTGAGCGTGGAATTAAATATTTGTTAGCAACACAGCAATCAGATGGTACTTGGAATGAGGCAGAATTCACAGGTACTGGCTTTCCGGGTTACTTTTATATTCGGTATCACCTCTATCGACAACACTTTCCTTTAACAGCCCTGGGTCGTTATCAAGCATTATTTGCCCAGTCTTAGAGATGGTTTATCAAGCATTAACAATTAACTATTTAATTGGATTTGCTATCAAAAATCATCTGAAAAAAGTTAAGACTAAATAAAACTAGAAAAAATCAGATTTTCATTTTTGGAGAAAATGTATGACTACTAAGGAGATACCAGTAGCTAAAGGATTACCACTAATTGGAAATATTATTCCTTTAATACAAAATCCCTATCAGTTTTTTGTCAAAACTTATCAGCAGCTTGGTCCTCTTTACAAAGTTTGTGTTCCCGGAAGAGTATTAACAGTATTAGGGGGGCCAGAAGCAAATATTTTTGTCTCTCAGACGAAGGTAAATTACTTTAGTAATCGTGAAACTTACGCTGATTTTGTTAAAGAATTAGGTGTAAGTCTTTCAGTTGAATTGGATGGTGATGAGCATCGTCGCTATCGCAAGATAAATGAGACCTTTTACTCTCAAAATAAAGCGGAAAAATATGTAAAGCCAATGATCCAAGCCATTTTAGATGTGTCAGAAAAGTGGCAATTAGGTCAGCGTTTGGAAGTAGATCATTTGATGCAACAACTTACTTGTACACAAGTAGGGTTAGCTTTTCTAAGCTGTAAAGTAGGTGATTACTATAAAGATATTAATACATATTTTGACACAGTTATGAAAGTCGCCCAGCTTAGGATTGCATCAAAGCAAGAACTCCATAAAAGAAAATATATAACAGCTAAAAATCGAACTTTCACTTTCATAAAAACACTTATTGAAGAACGAAAAAAAATGGGCATTCTAAGTGAAAATCCAGATATGCTTGATACATTACTCATCATGACTCATGATGATGGACAATATCTTACAGAAAACGAAATATTTAGCTTTACGTTGTCAGTTTTTTTTACCGTACCTGATACGGTTGCTAAAACTGCATCATTTCTCTTATATGAAATTCTCAAAAATCCAGAATTACACGAAAAAGTGATAGCAGAAGTGGATGTTGCTTTTGCTAATGGTATTCCTGATATTGAAGATATTAAAAATATGAAAGTCTTGCGTTGGGCAGCAATGGAAACCTTGCGTATGTATCCAGTCGGATTTATGCTGCCACGCTATGTAAAACATCCATTTGATTTTGCAGGCTATAGAGTTGAGAGTGGACAATTAATATATATTGCTCTGGGAATATCACATTTTTTACCACAATTTTACCCTGAACCCTATACTTTTGATGTAGAACGTTATAGTCCACTTCGGCAAGAACATAAGCAACCAGGAGCATTTGCACCATTCTCTTTTGGGGAACATACTTGTACGGGAGCAAGATTGGGAGAAATACAGCTGATGCTAATAGTAGCAACTCTTTTATACACAGTCGAGCCCGAAATCGATCCACCAAATTACACTCTCAAAACAACAGTCTTTTCCAAGAAAAGCGTAGCATTAACAGCGGTAGATTTTTACATCAAAACAAGAAGTAGAAATCCCTTAGTCTCTCAATCAAGTCTTATTGATTTGAGACGCTAAGATTTTAGAACTGAAGTCATGTATAGATAAACGTCACCATGAATCTTGAAAGGACAAACATGAAACGCTTCCCATTTTCTTCATTCCCAAACGGTTGGTTCCGAGTCGCTTATAGCAAGGAGCTTACTCCAGGAAAAGTGATGCCATTGTATTATTTTGGAAAACATCTTGTACTTTTCCGTACAGAAGACGGTACTCCTTGCGTACTCGATGCTCATTGTCCTCATATGGGAGCGCATCTTGGATATGGTCAAGTTGAGGGTAACATGATCCGGTGTCCATTTCACCATTGGGGTTTCAATCAAGATGGTAATTGCATTAACGTACCATATACCAACAAATTTTCTCCCAAACCACGCATCCACTCTTGGCCAGTGTGTGAAATAAATGGACTGATTATGGTTTACCACCATTCTCAAGGAAAAGCGCCTACTTGGAAAATACCTGAACTTTCTAGATGGACTGCAAACGGCTGGACTTCTTTTAAAAAGCATCATTGGAAAGTTCGTACCCACGTACAAGAAGTGGCAGAAAATAGCATGGACAATGCACACTTCGTGTATGTACATAAACTTGCTTATCGGGCGCTGATAGACACTTCTTTAGAAGTAGATGGCCCGATTTTAACTCGCCATATCAAGTCCAAATTGGCTTGGGGTGGAAAATTAGGCATTGAAGAGGATTGTTCACAGGAATTTACATACCACGGATTGGGCTATGGTGTAATTTATTCCTCTCTCAAATCAATAGTTGATGTCAGCACTCTAGTTGTCATACTCTTAACCCCGATTGATGAAGAATATGTAGACGTTCACTTACTTTTTAGCGTCCAAAATCTTAGTATTGGCTTGTTGACCCCATTATTACATCTCAAAGGTATGGCTGATTGCATTGAATCAATGGAACAGGAAATACCGATTTTTGAGAATAAGATATTTGTAAAGGAACCCTTACTTAGTGAAGGTGAAGGGTCAATTATGCAATACAGACGTTGGGTACAACAGTTTTACTCAGATGAGGCAGAGCAAAGCATCACCTTAAACAACCTTGCTTGTTTACAAGAAAACTTAACCCTATAAGAGTGACAAAACAGGGTTAAGCATACAGAATCTTGCTTCGATTATTGACAAAAGACGGTTAAGCGTTACGATGACTACTAATTTGAACTCTTTCGAGAATTTGAGTCTTGTAGAAGACACTTTACAACTATCTGCAACTACTCACAAAACCCGTTACGTTCCACGTCATCATCGACGTATCCTTTGCATCTTTCCCAAGTACAGCTGTTCATTTGGCACTTTTCACCATTCTTACCCACTCATGGGTGGTGTCAAAGCTTTTATGCCTCCTCAAGGTATTTTAATTGTAGCTTCTTACTTACCTAAAGAGTGGGAAGTCCGTTTTATTGATGAGAATGTGCAATCAGCAACCAGGATTGATTATCAATGGGCAGATGTGGTCATTGTCAGCGGAATGCATATCCAAAAACGGCAGATTAATACAATTAATGAACTAGCCCATCGCGAAGGTAAAATTACAGTCTTAGGCGGACCTTCAGTATCTGCTTGTCCAGAATATTATCCAGAATTTGACATTTTGCATCTCGGTGAATTAGGAGATGCAAGCGATGAGATGATTGAATATTTAGACGCATATGATACACGTCCCCAAAAGCAAATTTGCTTTAAAACTAAGGAACGTTTACCCCTGAGTGAATTTCCAATTCCCGCCTATCATTTGCTGGATATCAATCAATATTTTATGGGCAATGTGCAGTTTTCTAGCGGTTGTCCTTACCGCTGTGAATTTTGTGATATTCCTGAACTTTATGGACGTAATCCCCGCCTGAAGACACCAGAGCAAGTTATATCCGAATTGGATGCTATGCTTGAATCTGGCAATCCAGGTGTAGTTTACTTTGTAGATGATAACTTTGTTGGCGATCGCCGTGCCGCTATGAAGTTGCTACCTTACTTAATTGACTGGCAAAAACGCAACGGCTACCCCGTCCAATTCTCCTGTGAAGCCACACTCAATCTCGCCCAGAGTCCCAAGCTTTTGGAAATGATGCGCGAAGCTTATTTTTGTACAGTATTTTGTGGCATTGAAACACCTGAAACTAATGCCCTCCAAGCAATTTCCAAAACTCACAACTTAAGTATGCCAATATTAGAAGCGGTAAAAGTTTTAAATAGCTATGGCATAGAAGTTGTATCAGGAATCATCATGGGACTAGATACAGATACCCCCCAAACCGCAGACAGAATTCTTGAGTTTATTCGTCTATCCCAGATTCATATGTTGACAATAAACCTAATTTATGCATTACCTAAAACACCATTGTGGCGCAGATTAGAACAAGAAGGAAGGCTACTTTCAGATGAGGATCGTGAGTCAAATGTTGAGTTTTTATTACCTTATGAAACAGTAATACAAATGTGGCGGCACTGTATCACATCTGCCTATAAACCAGAATTTTTATATGAGCGATTTGCTTATAATATCGAGCATACTTACCGCAATCGGATTGCAGTTCCTAATAGTCCAGCGCGGACATCTTGGGCTAATATCCGCCAAGGTTTAACCATTTTAGCTAATGTCTTAATAAGAATTGGGCTTTTTAGTAACTACCGCAAAACCTTTTGGAAAAGGGCTATACCAATGCTGAAAGCAGGCGATATTGAAAACGTGATTCGTATTGGAGTGATGGGACATCATCTCATTAAGTTTGCAGAGCAATGTGCTAGAGGTGAAGAATCTGCCTCTTTCTACTCACAAAAAGTACAAGATAATCACAAAAGTTAGGTTGTGTCTGTTTTTTCCTGACATAAGTCCTAGATTTATACTTGTGAAAAGGAGACGAATCTTTTCAAGACGTAAGGAGTATTGAGTTTGATTAGTACCCCAGCTATCCCAGTTTGAACTGATAGTAAAACATTCTCAGAAGTAGTTAACTGTTTCTACCAATTCTCTATGAGAATGCATAGAATCAAGCTTCTTGAAACAGAGCTTAGAGGATGAAATCATATTAATTGAGTTAGAGAATTCAATCTATTTTAGATAGTTCAATCTAGTTTCTCAATATTATTAACAATTAAGATGCGTTCGCCCTGACTGATCCACTCCCTTTCCTAAGTTTCAGAATCTCGATTCACAGTCTCAGGTGAGAAGGCTGGAAGACAGACGGAAATATATTCTGCACCTTCCTGACTAGGAGTACTATAGCGAACCGACTCACCTGCACGCGCAATCACTGCCTGTCCCGCTTGAACGTCCATTTGACCGCCCTCATATTCAACCCGAAGCATTCCTTTAAGAATAACAGTGAACTCGTCGAAATCGGGTTTTTGTCCAGGTTCTATCCAACCACCAGGGGAACGCATATGGGCAATACTAACAGCTGCGGTTTGAGTTGATACTCGACCGATATACTCATCAATCAATTTGGGCTTATTTCCTGCGGCTTCAATCCGATTCGGTTGAGGTATAAGTTGCGGCATGGTTGTTTTATACAATTGTTGTGATTGTCAAAGTAAAAGTTTACTCTAATCTGAGTTTATTAAAGAAACTGGTTATAACCGATACAGCAAAGTTCTGGAAAGTTCTGGTAAAGTTCTTGAAAGTAGTTTTGCTTAGCTCATAGAAATACGCTTATACGTCCAGATTTTTGTTAACTGGACGTATAAACCTTCCTAAATCACCCATTATGCTAATATTAAGTATTAAGAAGTACAGGTTAAACAAAATTAATAGCTAACCGCTTCCTGTGCGCTGTACCTTGACAACCTAGAATATAGGGTTCCATCCAGTAACTAGATTTCATGCTCAATCGCTTTCTGTGGATGGGTAAAATTCTAGCAGTACAAAGGTTTGAACATTTTGTATTGTTCAACTGTGCGTAGGGGGATCTCGTGCAGTATAAAGAAAGCGAGAGTCTTTGTCCGACGGGATACCGGGAGTCGCTGAGAAGCCCACATTTACAGCTAGCTGAAGTGTGGGAGTATGTCACCATCTGTTAAGTCTACCCTGCTCAAATTGGTACCATTGAGGTTGGCATTCCTCAAGTTGACCCTTCTGTCATTCAGATAACTAAGGTCATATATTCCCAGTTTTCCAAAATTTGCCGCTCCCACCAAGTTGGCTCCACTCAGGTTTGCATATGTGAGGTTAGCATCGCTGAAATCTGCCCCTCTCAAATCTGCCTTGCTGAGATCTGCGCCAAAGAGGTTGGCTCCCCTTAAATCTGCTGCACAAAGATCTGCTCCAGAAAGGTTAGCGCCACAGAGATTGGCTCTGTTGAGGTCGGCAAATCTTAGACTAGCCTGACTCAGATTTGCATAACTGAGGTTCACTCCACTGAGACTAGCCCGAAAAAAAAGACCGTGACTAATAACGCATATACCTAAGTCTGCCCTTGTGAGGTTCACTCCACTTAAGTTGGCTCCATTAAACTCGACTGAACCTAAAAATAATCCATCACTAAGGTCTGCATGAGTCAGGTCTGCTCCACTCATATCTACCATAGTAAAATCTGCTCCTCTCAAGTCTGCATTGCTAAGATTTGCGTTTTGCAGTTCTGCAAAGTAAATTTTTGCACACTTGAGGTTCGCATGACTGAGATTCACATCGTCTAAAATCCCAGACAATTCTACATAACTTAGGTCAGGCTTAAACTCTGGGTTGCTCTCCCTCCTTTTGTTCCAGACTTGAACTCCTAGCTCAAGTAGCGTCAAGTCATCGACATTTACCATAACAGTACTACTGTGAATATTTCTGAAGATAAGTTGCGATCGCAACTAGGATGAAGAGCTATTATATGCAACCTCAAATCTTACATAAAAGTACTGCGAGAGAAACTTTATAATGACTTTTCGATTCCTTTAATATCAATTCCTAAAATGGCTGCTATTTTAGATTTAATTATGTCTGTTTCAGCGACTAGTTTAGTATCAAGTCCTCTGTTTGGAGATTCTTCTGAATTTCCTGCTCTAAGTCTTGAATAAGTTCTGCTAGCATTTATCCGTTGCTCTTCAAACGACTTTCACTATTATGATGCTATTTTTCCTAGAGTAGGCGATCGCCCAAAAACAAAAAATGAAGCTTTCACCCTTAGATGTTTTCTCTCAGTTTTTTAAAGAATTTATAAACTTTAAAAAAATAATATTATCTGTGTACGAATCAAGAATTAATTTCATTTTCGGTAGGAAAAATAGAGAAATTTTCGCTAGCTTTTAGTTATTAAATTTACATAAAAAACACAGTAGCGTACTATTTTACATTAGAAAATATCTGGGTAAAAGTTAAGTTGAGGCTTTATGTTGTGCAAAAGCGTTGAAGAGATGAAAATAGAGTACCGCCCTATTGATAATTATTCTGGAGGTGCTGGCTTTGAAAAAGACAACCTTGAACAATTAGAAATTCGTCAATGGAAGTGGGTCTTGCCAAGGCGAGAGCAGAATAGTGGTTTTTACCTAGGTACTTGGAAATGCTCGTTTTTCTCTGACGATCGCAGTCGTCGCTATTTATTTGGCTACGTTTTAGTCTTTGAAAAAATTGAAACAATTCGAGCATTCATACACTTCTTTGACCGAAATTTAGATTTTGGATGGCAGCGTCAGGAATTAGAAAGTGAACATTTCGATGTAGAATGCGCCAAGAAATGGTGTGAAACCACAGCAGAAGAAATATTGAATCATATTGAACTACAGCGACAGAAGTTTGACGAATTGGTCAGAATAACATAGTAAAATGCAACTTGGTATCAAGCTCTACGTGCATCTACTTTTCTTTCAAGCTAAATCCAACTGCTACAGTGTTTGTAAGGATTCAGCCTAGCCGCCTTAATATATAGCAGTCCTATTGGATTCGTGAAAAGTGGGAGACAAGGATAGACTTGGAGGACAAGGCAGACTTGGGGGAGGTATTTCACAAGTCCTTCTCAACTATAGTCATGTGTACAGGAATTGTGAACTTATCGTTAAGCAAGTCTTGAGTTTAGAGTCAGTTTTGACAAGTGAGATTTTGACTTTTGACTAACCAGACCGTGGGTTTCACAACTCAAATGGGCCTGCTATAGTTTTCTTTTGGCTCACTTTTTCCTGTAGAACTAATATTAAAATTTTTGTGAAGAACTTCTTAAAAATTTGATGAACATCCTTTATCTCTCATATGATTTTCTGTTGTTTCCTGTTCACTATTAAAATTAATTGAATAGAATGAAGGGCTTTGATATTAAGGAGAATCGAAATGGGACTTAGCAATGGTCTGTCAGATCCAAATAAAAAGAATATGGTGGTGGCTGACTGCGCAAAGTTGTTAGACACGCAGGTTGCTTCAATGGGAGGAGTTTCTGGTCTCGCCTTGAAAGCCGGTTACGCGGCTGTAAAAGGGATCGCGCCCAGTTATTGTGCCGAAGCCATCGAGCGACTTTTACCGGAATCTTTCACGGCACTCGATCCGATTTGGAGTGAAGGCGTACAAACGGGCAACCCGGCGGAACACCTGATCCAGAACCGCTCTCGCACGGCGGACGCGTTGCTGGGCATCACTGACACAAAGATCGAGAAAAGCAGAAACACAACCGTCAAAGGCGTATATGGCAAACTCCGCAACTCAGCTAAGAAGCACGTCGAGGACGCGGTACCGGGCTTAGCCAAGATCATTGATAACTACACCAAGAGCTGAGCGCGTATTTGGTGATAGCTGTTGACTGCTGAGTGTTACCACTCAACAGTCTCAAGTTACGTGTTTGAATGCAACTTGGTATGGTAAATATAATTACGGCAGTTCAAATACGTTGTTAAAGACAATTTGTTTAGGCGATCGCCCAAAATGTCCATTCACGACGCTCAAATTATTTGTCGCTTTATTTGTCGCTTTATTTGTCGCTCAACTAGAACGCCTTACAAGTCGCCAACATTCACAAGCAATTTCCCAATCTTCTTCAGTGTGAATCACCAATACCCGCACTGCTGAGTCAGGGGTGGCAATATCGATATCAACAGGCTTGTCTGCATTTTTTTCGTCGTCAAGTTTTAGCCCTAAAAATCCAAAAGCTTCACAAGCGGCGGCGCGAATCTCAGGAGTATTTTCGCCCACACCTGCGGTAAACACCAATGCATCTAATCCCCCTAAGCTAGCGAGCATCGCACCGATATAAGATCGTAGGCGATGCACGTAGATATCCCACGCCAGTTGAGCACGGGAATTACCTTGAGAAATTGCCTCGCTAATCTGCCGCATATCATTAGAGACGCCAGAAATTCCACGTAAGCCAGAAGCACGATTTAGCACATTATCGAGATGCTCAAGCGAGTTATCAGATTGCCGTAACAGGTGAATCAGAATCCCTGGATCAACAGCACCAGAACGAGCGCCCATCATCAATCCATCTAGCGGCGTAAATCCCATAGTCGTGTCAACACTACGACCGTTTTTTATCGCGGCTAAAGAGCAACCGTTGCCCAAATGACAAGTAATTAACCGTAGAGATGCTAATTCTCGACCGAGGATACGAGCCGCACGCGCAGCACAGTACTGATGACTAATGCCATGAAAGCCATAGCGACGGATACCTTGCTCTACCCACTCATAGGGACCAGGATAGATGGCTGCTGCATCAGGGAGATGAGAATGAAATGCGGTATCAAATGCTGCTACTTGAGGAACAGAACCCCAATGTTGTTCAATCGCTTTTATGCCTTCCAGGTTAGCAGGATTATGGGCAGGAGCAAGCTCGGCAAGACGGGCGATCGCCTTTTTCACTTCCTCAGTAATTTCTACACTTTCACGGTAATCTTGTCCACCATGTACCACGCGATGCCCCACCACATCAATTTCTGATGGCTGATCAATCACCTGAGTGGAACCGTTGCACAGTGTATCAAGCATACGAGCCATGACTTGATCTCGGGAGTCTGCCGGGATTTTCTCTTGCAATTCACCCTTGGCTGTTTTGACCTCGATTTCTGCAAAGCCTTGTTGGTGAGTCCAGTCTACTTTCGCTTCCCAAAGCGGTTTGAGGGGTTCTTCGGGGAGAGTATCACCCGTAATTTCGTACACACAACTCTTTTGACTGCTAGATCCGGCATTCAGTACCAGTATTTTCATGAGGAGGCAGAAACTGATTTTCAGAGTGGGTATGGCACAAACAATTATGAGATGATTTCACTAGACGAACATCTGTCTAATGTGCCGTGTCCTAAATATTTTTAACGCTGTTCTATATTTACTGGACATCTTTGGACATCGGTCAACATTTCTTGCTTCAACCTGGGGAGTCGGCTCCTTCCAGTCCACAAGCGTTAAGTTCGGGGCGAACCAACAACGTTATATCCATGATGAGCAAATTCTAAGGCGGTGGCTTTGCCGATTCCTTGCGATGCACCTGTGATGATGACAGTGTTAGTCATGGGATATCTGAGGTATCATTTGTTCTGACTGAACGGCAGTAGGCAAAACATGATCGGTTTTCAGGACTTTTGCCGATTATTTATAACTCATAAATAATATTACCAACAACAAAGAAAAGATGAACTTAAGCAATTTACTGGAAAAAGAACTTGCCCGATGGAATGATATTATTTCTACCCGTACTCATGAGCCCAGAGCTTACATACACCGGGGGATGGTTCATTTTAAGCTAGCTAACATCGATGAGTCGATTGCTGACTTCGACATTGCAGAACAACTGGACTCTCGTTTAACACCATACTTGTGGCAGCGGGGGTTATCATACTACTACGCTGAAAAATTTGCTGATGGTGCCAAACAATTTGAGGTGGACTTGAGCGTCAACTCTCAAGATGTGGAAGAAACAATATGGCGCTATCTTTGCATTGCCCGCCTTTACGGTGCTGCCAAAGCACGTCAGTCTTTGTTGTCAGTGAAAAATGACCCCCGACTTGTGATGCGGCGCGTATATGATTTGTATGCAGGACATTGTTCAACAAATGATGTCCTGACTGTTGGTACGAACAACGACAAGCGTGCCAAGTTTTACGGTTATCTTTACGTAGGATTGTATTTTGAAGCAGAGAACCAAACAGACCAAGCGCGACACTACATGACTCAAGCACTCAACGAATACGAGATTGACGATTATATGTGGCACGTGGCTGCCATACACCAAAAATTGCGAGGGTGGGATTATACCAATTCAAAATTCAAAATTCAAAATTCAAAATTAAGAAAGTCAGATGCCATCTAAATTTTAAAATTTGCATCTGTTGCCGGATTTTAGAGAATTGGTATTAGGTGCGAATCTTGCCTACTGAAAAGTTTCCACTTTGTTTTTCAAGAAGCACCTGAAGTTTAACTGTCCAGTTCAAAAGCCCATAAAATCTCGAATACGAAAAACCTGCTCTTAAAAAGGGGTTAGGGGTGGGGTTCCTTTGAGAATGACTAGTTCTCTATTGCTCAATGCCCACCCCTTAAGATTAGGTAATAACTGTTGGCTTGTCCATTCCAGTCAAGGTACGAATTTGGGCAATTTCATCTGCAATGGTGATAAGTTCTGCCAATGCTTGCTGGGGGTCGAGATTCTGCTTTGCCGGATCGGGTTCGTAGCTTTCTAAATAAAGCCTTAATGTCGCGCCTTGTGTGCCTGTACCGGATAGCCGGAAGACAATCCGTGAACCATCGGTGAAGCCAATACGAACACCTTGCTTTTGACTAACGCTACCATCAATTGGGTCAGTGTAACTAAAGTCGTCACTGTACTCAACTTCATAGGAACCAAACCGCTTTCCTTTGAGTGTTGGCAGCATAGCACGCAGACTTGTTATGAGGGTATTGGCGCGATCGCTATCTACCTCTTCATAGTCATGGCGAGAGTAATAATTGCGCCCGTAGGTTTGCCAATGTTCTGTGACGATCTGCTCTACTGACTGTTGCCGCACTGCTAAGATATTTAGCCAGAACAACACTGCCCAGAGTCCATCTTTCTCGCGGATATGGTTGGAACCTGTGCCGAAACTCTCTTCACCGCAGAGGGTTGCTCTACCTGCATCTAGCAAATTGCCAAAAAATTTCCAGCCTGTGGGAGTTTCATAACTTTCAATTCCAAGATGTTTCGCTACACGGTCTGCTGCTTGACTGGTGGGCATAGAGCGGGCAATTCCAGCAAGACCAGAACTATATCCAGGAACTAATTTAGCATTTGCTGCGAGTATTGCTAAGCTATCGCTGGGAGTGACGAAAAATTGACGACCCAAAATCATATTGCGATCGCCATCTCCATCAGAAGCAGCACCGAAATCAGGAGCATTTTCCCCGAACAGAATTTCCACCAAATCATGAGCGTAAACGAGGTTGGGGTCGGGATGTCCACCGCCAAAGTCCTCCAGAGGTGTGCCATTCGTGACAGTCCCTTGCGGTGCGCCCAAACGCTCCTCAAAAATATTGTGAGCATAAGGACCCGTCACAGCGTGCAACGAGTCGATACACATACGGAACTGCCCGTTAGTGACCAGTTCCCGGATACGGTCAAAGTCAAACAGCGACTGCATTAACTCTGCATAGTCTGCAACAGAATCAATGACTTCCACCGCCATATCACCTATATTAAACTTTCCTAATGTATCAAGATTGACATCAGGAGCTTCCAAGATTTTGTAGCTATCAATCTCTTTGCTACGTTGATACATGGCTTCCGTCACTTTTTCTGGGGCTGGTCCACCATTATCAATGTTGTATTTTATACCAAAATCACCGTCTGAACCACCAGGGTTGTGGCTTGCGGAAAGAATTATACCACCAAAGGTGCCATACTTGCGAATAATAGCAGAAGTAGCCGGGGTAGAAAGAATTCCACCTTGACCAACCAGCACTCGACCAAAGCCATTGGCGGCTGCCATTTTGAGGATAATTTGAATTGCCTGACGATTGTAGTAGCGACCATCGCCTCCCAAAACCAGAGTCTGACCTTGATATCCTTGCAGGCTATCAAAGATGGACTGCACAAAGTTTTCTAAGTAATGAGGCTTTTGGAAGACAGAAACTTTCTTTCTTAGTCCAGAAGTACCTGGTTTCTGGTCGGTAAACGGTTGGGTTTGTATAGTTTTGCTAACCATAGCGATATTTGAGGCAGAGTTCACAACAAAAATTGCTTGATAGTCCTAACACTACTTAAGCAGATGTTGCCGCAACAACCTCGTGTTAAGTTCTAATTTCCCTCCTCAGGTCGAATCTTAATGGAGCTTATATCTCATTTAGCGGTATGTTTGAAATAGGCATTTTGCCTAATGACAGCGCTTTTTACATGATTAGACCACAAATCTTTGGGTGGGTATTGCCCGTAAAAGCCCATAGGGTGCACTTTTGAGATATTTGTGAGCAATGCCCACCTTACAGAAAACCGCTGTATGTTTTGTTATGCAAACAAACTGCATAGCTGCTAAATTGTCAGATTTCCTACATAGATTTAACTGCTTACTTGCACGCTCAACACAATCAATCAGCACACACTCCTTGGTCACAGATGACTTTTATCAAAAGGAGATTGGCAATGGCTAATCACAAATTTTTCCAGCTAAACCTTGCTATTTCCCAGTCACAAGGCATACACAAATTATTTGCCACAGCGATATTGCTGTTTACTATAGTTTATCCGTCCTCATTTGCTCAAGCGGCTGACTCAAATAAGAACCATTTCAACAATACTTTTGGACAAGGAAGTTTAGAGCTAGGAGTCAACCCAGTTGGAGATCAACCTCAACCATTAGTCGTAGCTAGAAGATACGACAGAAGATCCCGAGTTCGTAGAATAATCATTGGCGGACCAGTCAGGCGAAATCAAGTTAGACGAGTCCGTGTACGACCAGTCAGGCGAAATCGAGTTCAACGAGTCTATCAACCAGTCAGGCGAAATCGAGTTCAACGAGTCTATCGACCAGTCAGGCAATACAACAGATACAGGGGTCAGCGGGTGTACGTACGGTGAAGAATGATTGGGGTGCCTCAGCAGGAGCTTGACGCCCCTGCAATGTCTTATTCTGATTTAGAGGGCAAAAATCAAGCTTTTGCGACTTCTACCATCTGAATAACTGCGCCCAACCCAGCGCTCATTTCTTGTGGTGTAATTTTGCCGTCTTTGTTGACATCTAGTGCATCAAACACGGCGTCGGTTCCCATCCATTCTTCGCGGGTGATGAAGCCATCGCCATCTAAATCGTAGATATGAAAAATATCCTGAGTGGCATGGCTGAGGGTATCTTCTCCGTCCAAACGGGCAAGTCGTTCTGCCAGTAATGTTTCTAAGGTTTCCAGTGCCTTGGTAAAACCTTTGATACCTTCTTCCAATTTTTCGGATGCCATTCGGTCAGCAGCGTGCATCTTGTCAAAGGTAGCTTTGTCCATCGGTATCTTTTCGATGTCTGTTGCTGCTGCTTTGGCGGGGTCAAGTTTACGAGGTAGTTCCCCAGTTGTTGCGTTCAACTCAGCTAACAGTGCAGGAGAAATGGTCAGCAAGTCACAGCCAGCTAGTTCTGTAATTTCACCAACGTTGCGGAAACTGGCTCCCATGACTTGGGTTTGATAACCAAATTTCTTATAGTAATTGTAAATATTTGTAACAGAAACGACTCCTGGGTCTTCCGCAGGCGAGTAACTATCGCGTCCAGTGTCTTTTTTGTACCAGTCGAGAATGCGCCCAACAAAGGGGGAAATTAGAGTTACGCCAGCTTCCGCACAGGCGATCGCCTGGTGAATCCCAAACAACAGAGTCAAGTTGCAATGAATACCTTCTTTCTCCAAGATTTCCGCAGCCCGAATCCCTTCCCAGGTAGAGGCGATTTTGATGAGAACGCGATCGCGCGAAACACCACCCGCTTCATACTGAGCAATCAAGTCGTGTGCTTTAGCAACAGTACCTTCCGTATCGTAGGAAAGGCGTGCATCGACTTCTGTAGACACCCGACCAGGAATAATTTGCAAAATCTTCAACCCAAAGGACACCGCCAAACGGTCAAACGCCAGAGTCGCCACTTCCTTTTGGCTTGCTTGCGGTCCTGCATCTTTCTTTGCTTGAAGTAAAGTCTGATTTACAATTTCCCGATAGTTTGGCATCTGTGCCGCAGCAGTAATCAGAGAGGGGTTAGTTGTCGCATCTTGTGGCTTGAACTTTTCTATCGCTTGAATATCCCCCGTATCTGCAACCACAACAGTTATTTCCCGTAGTTGTTCTAGTAAATTTTTAGACATATGAACTCCTGAAATCAAAGATTTAGATGAGCAACAGACTGCTGGCAACTGTTACTTTTTTGGGAAAATTAAAAATTATACATTTACAATTATTTTCTCACGGATGAATCAGCACTACACTTCTTACACAAGTCATTTTTTGGAAATCAAACCACAGATAAACAACAGATGCACACAGATAAATTATCTGCGTATATCTGCGTGCATCTGCGGTTCCAAATATCCCATTACCGGATTGCTGCTACAAATGTAGTTAACAGTTCTCAGTTATTACTATTTACTAATATAGCGGTAAGAACCCGGAGTAAGGTAGACCAAAGAAATAATGAACCACAGATGGACACAGATGGACACAGATAAATAATGACTTCATTCAATTGAGCTGCGCTATAACTGTTAAGCTACAGCAGTCGCTACGCGTTCCAACAGACCTTCCTTCTGTGCCATAGACAACATGAGGTCAATAACGCGATTCGAGTAACCCCACTCATTGTCGTACCAGGCAACAACCTTAAAGAAGTTAGAATTCAGTTCAATACCAGCACCCGCATCAAAGATGCTAGAACGGATATCGCCCTGAAAATCTGTAGAAACAACTTCGTCTTCTGTGTAGCCCAAAATACCTTGAAGCTCTCCTTCGGAAGCCTGCTTCATCGCAGCGCAAATTTCTTTGTAGCTGGTGGCTTTGGCAGTTTTAAAGGTTAAATCAACTACAGAAACATCGGGCGTCGGAACCCGGAATGCCATACCAGTCAACTTGCCCTTTAACTCCGGCAAAACAAGTGCTACAGCTTTTGCTGCGCCTGTAGAAGAGGGAATAATGTTTTGTGCCGCACTGCGACCTCCTCGCCAGTCTTTTTTGCTGGGACCGTCTACAGTTGGTTGAGTGGCGGTCATGGCGTGTACTGTAGTCATCAGCCCTTCAGTTAATCCAAAGTTGTCGTTGATGACCTTAGCGACAGGAGCCAAACAGTTTGTGGTACAGCTAGCATTAGAGACGATGGTGTCTTTTGCGGGATCAAATAGGTGATGATTTACACCTACTAGCAGAGTAGGAACCCTGTCTGGGTCTTTCGTAGGAGCAGATATTATAACCCGCTTGGCTCCTGCTTTGAGGTGATTTGCTGCTCCTTCATGGTTGGTGAAAAGCCCTGTAGATTCTACTACATAATCTGCACCGGATTTACCCCAAGGCAATTCTGCTGGATTCCTAATTGACACACAAGGAATGAAATGTCCGTTGACAACAATGCCATCATCCTTTGCTTCAACTTTGCCCTTAAAGGTTCCGTGGGTTGAATCGTACCTGAGTAGGTAAGCGAGGTTATCTGGTGGTACTAGGTCGTTAATGCCGACAAACTCGATGTTGGGGTTGTTGATGCCAGCGCGAAACACAAGTCGCCCAATCCGACCAAATCCATTAATACCAACTTTCAGCTTAGTCAATTTGAAAACTCCTGTTGTTGAAAATCACAACACTAGGGATTTCTGGGGGTTTTGGTCCCAAAAGAGAGTCGGGGAGAGTAGGAGGAGCAAATTTTTCCTCATTTCCCTCATCTTCCCCTGGCTCTTCAATATCTTCTTGACCCAATCCTGACAGTATATGCAACAGAAGGCGGATTTAATTGGCATCTTTTAAGGTTTGTTAGGGTTTGAGGACTTAGGAATTTACCCAGTCCCCAATCACTAGTCCCTAGTCCCTTTAGTGGGGCCACTTCCAGTTCTGAATTTCCGGCATATCCTCGCCGTACTTGTGAATGTAGTGCTTGTGTTCGATCAGCTTGTCTTGCAGCATCTGCTTGACATAAGCCGCCTTGTACCCTAGATGTGGCACACGATTAATCACGTCTATCGCTAGGTGGAAGCGATCCACATCGTTAACTACGGTCATATCAAAGGGCGTAGTGGTCGTTCCCTCCTCTTTGTAACCCCGCACATGAAGATTTGCATGATTTGTCCGGCGATATGCTAGACGGTGAATCAGCCAAGGATAACCGTGGAAGGCAAAGATAATCGGTTTGTCGGTGGTGAAAATACTGTCGAAGTCTTTGTCGTTGAGTCCGTGCGGGTGTTCGCTTTCAGGCTGAAGTTTCATTAAGTCCACCACGTTCACTACCCGCACCTTGAGATCAGGGAAGTTCTGCCGCAAGATGTCCACCGCCGCCAAACTTTCCATAGTGGGAATGTCTCCTGCAGATGCCATGACCACATCTGGCTCACCACCTTTGTCATTGCTTGCCCATTCCCAAATACCGAGACCTTTGGTGCAGTGTTTGATTGCTGCATCCATATCCAGGTATTGTAGAGCGGGTTGTTTCCCAGCAACGATGACGTTGACATAGTCACGGCTTCGCAGACAGTGGTCAGTAACTGACAGCAAACAATTGGCATCGGGGGGCAAATACACCCGAACAACTTTTGCTTTCTTGTTGACTACAAGGTCGATAAAACCGGGGTCTTGGTGAGAAAAGCCGTTGTGGTCTTGCCGCCAAACATGCGAGGTGAGCAGGTAGTTGAGGGAAGCAATGGATCTGCGCCAGGGAATGTCCTGGCTGGTGTCAAGCCACTTGGCGTGTTGGTTGAACTGGGAGTCTACGATGTGGATGAACGCCTCGTAGCAGGAGAACAAGCCGTGGCGACCACTGAGGAGGTATCCTTCTAACCACCCTTGACAGGCATTTTCGCTGAGGATTTCCATCACCCGACCTTCAGGAGACAAGTTTGCGTCTTCAGGAAGTCTCTCGGCTACCCAAGTGCGGTCTGTTACCTCAAATACAGTATCTAAGCGATTTGATTTGGTTTCATCTGGACCGAAGATGCGGAAGTTGCGGCTTTCGGTGTTGAGTTTCATCACATCCCGCAGGAACTTTGCCATCACCTTAGTCGCTTCGCCAACATCCCTGCCTCGTTCGGTAACCTTGAGGGCATAATTCTCAAAGTCGGGTATCCTCAAGTCGCGTAGCAGAAGACCGCCGTTGGCATGAGGGTTATCACCCATGCGCCGCTGTCCCTTGGGAGCCAATTGTGCTAGTTCTGGAATGAACTTACCGTTCTCATCAAAGAGTTCTTCTGGTTTGTAACTCCTCAACCACTCTTCTAGGAGTTTGAGGTGCTCTGGCTTGCTTGTCAACTCACCAAAAGGAACTTGGTGCGATCGCCAATAATTCTCCGTTTTCTCGCCATCGACTTCCTTGGGTCCCGTCCAACCTTTGGGGCTTCTCAGGATAATCATGGGCCATTGTGGACGCTGGCTGAAGCCATTGGTACGGGCGTCTTCCTGAATTTCTTTAATTTCGTTCATGGCAGTCTCCAGAGTTGCTGCCATCAACTGGTGCATGGTTTCCGGGTCGGACCCTTCCACAAAGTAGGGCTTGTAACCGTAGCCTACAAATAAGCTTTCCAATTCCTTATGGCTGATCCGTGCCAGCACCGTCGGGTTGGCAATTTTGTAGCCGTTAAGGTGGAGGATCGGGAGAACTGCACCGTCATACGCGGGGTTGAGGAACTTGTTCGAGTGCCAGCTTGTCGCTAGAGGTCCGGTTTCCGCTTCGCCATCGCCGATTACACAAGCAACGATCAGGTCGGGGTTATCAAAGGCAGCACCGTAGGCGTGGAATAGGGAATATCCGAGTTCACCACCTTCGTGGATGGAACCAGGAAGTTCTGGGGTACAATGGCTGCCGACGCCACCTGGGAAAGAGAACTGTACGAAGAGTTTCTTTATACCTTCAGCATCTTGGGAGATGTTGGGATAATACTCACTGTAAGTGCCTTCTAAGTAAACGTTTGCAACGACACCGGGACCACCGTGACCAGGACCAGCAATGTAGATCATGTTCTGGTCATACTTTTTGATCATCCGGTTCAGGTGAACGTAGAGGAAGTTAAGACCAGGAGTTGTTCCCCAGTGACCCAAAAGTCTGGGTTTGATGTGTTCTATCTTCAGCGGTTCTTTCAGCAGTGCATTGTCGAGTAAATATATTTGTCCAACTGAAAGATAATTCGCTGCACGCCAATAGGCGTTCATCTTCCGCAATTCTTCATCTGTTAAAGGCTTTGTCTGTGGAGGACTTGCTAAAGTCATGTCAAAACTCCATTACAAAAGGATGTAGACGAAATCACCTGGAAGTTTAGTTGTCTTCGGCATGATGATCATCTTACTCATGACCAATCTTTCCAGTAGTTAACTGGAAAATGTCGCTTACTTTTCACTGTTATCTGGAAGACCTCGCTTCCATTCCTCTCTGCTATAAGGAGAGAGGAACCTTGATTTTTCCCCCTTCCCTTTTAGGGAAGGGGGCTAGGGGGTTAGGTTTTTCGTGGATTTTTCCACATGGCGTGAAAAGTCAGGAAAATGTCGAAGTAGTAGCTATTTTGTCGTATCTAAAAAAACCTGAACAAATGCGGTTAAAAACCTCTATAAAACGCTAGCAACCCAGGTGTTACCTCGGCTTTTATTTAAGAATCATTTAATCTAAGTCTAGAAATTGAGATAACTTTTTTACTTCTAAAGCTTGACCCAAATTAAATTCTATCTTTAGGTAGAGGAATATTTTCTGATTGACAAGTAATTTAATTCCCCATTCTCTAATCGTTTATTTCCAATAAGCCATCTGGGGGCGTAATTTCAATGCGCCTTGCTGCTATGTCTACAACTGGCGCGATCGCTTTCACAAATGGAATCAAAACAGTCTTCTGTTTTTTGTCTTTTGTCGTTTGACCTTTGTGCTGTTGCTGCGGCAACTGTACTTCCAACAAATCATGACCAGCAGGGATCACATCTACCACAGTACCAACAAGTTCGCCAGATTCCTGCATGAAAACTTGCAAGCCAATTAAATCTACGACATGATATTCATCTTCTCCCAATTGAGGGCGATCGCTCTCTGGAACCATCAATTTACAACCACGCAACTCCTCAGCTTGCTCGCGATTTTCCACAAGAGCAAGTGTGACGATGCATAAGTTTTTCCCTTCAACATAACGTCCTGACAGCAATTCTACAGGTTGCGGTTCCGTCTCGCCCGGACGCAACAACCACCGTTTTCCAGGCACCTCAAAACGTTCGGGGAAGTCCGTGTTAGGGTAAACCCGCATTTCCCCACGCAACCCTTGAGGTGCAACAATCGTACCAATTTCCAGCCAACCTTCTGGTATTGGGGGGGATGAGGGGGATGAGGAGGATGAGGACGATGAGGGAGATGTTGCTCCCTTATCTCCCTTATCTTTTTTCTCTCCCCTTGTCCCCTTATTCCTCATCTTTCCCTCTGCGTCCTTGGCAACGCCAGTCGCCTGCTGTCGGGAAACAAGGACTGCATAGCGCTGGCTTGTCTTAGCGTTTTGTTTAAGCACTTACAGCCGAAAGCTGATAAAGCTGTTGTACAACTTTTGCCAGACGCTGCATACCCGTAGCAATTTCCTCATCAGTTCCGGTCAAGCTAATACGCACACACTGCTGCTTGTGTTTCCACTCTTCGTGTAAACCTGGGAAGAAGGTACTACCAGGTACAACTATGACACCCACACGCTTGAGTTCCTGGTAAAATTCCCAGTCAGTTATTGGCAAATCCGGCAACCACAACCAAGCAAAAATTGCCCCTTCACCGCGATGAAGGAACCAAGGTAAGTCCTTGGGCATCGCCTCGTCTAAGGTGCTTTCTAGAACGGTAAACTTACTTTGGTAAAAGGGGCGGATCACTGTTTCAGCAATTTCCACTAGCGCACCAGATTCAATGGCACGTGCTGCAATAGCTTGTCCATATCGTGAAGCGTGAAGACAGGCATTTGTTTGGAAAGACTCCAGAACTTGAATTACCTGTTCATCCCCAATAGCAATTCCAATACGTTCTCCTGGCAACCCAGCTTTGGATAAACTCATGCAGTGGATAATGTTCTCGCCGAAAATAGGCGTCATTTGGGTAAAGTTTAACGCCGGGAAGGGAGGCGCATAAGCCGAGTCGATAAACACTGGCACATTGTAAGGCGCAGCAAGGGCGGCAATTTTTTTCACTTCATCATCAGTCAGGACATTGCCAGTGGGGTTGCACGGGCGAGAGAAAATGACGCAACCGGTGTTTTCTGTAATTGATAGTTTGCTGAAGTCAGGGCGATATTTAAATTTGTGTGCTGCTGCGTCGATATCTAAAGCTGGTTTGTAGGCAATTAAGGCTTCTGGCACTAAAGTGACGCCGCCGTAACCTGTGTAGTCGGGGCTAAGGGGCAAAACAATTTTTTTCAATTGACCGGTGGTAGTGTAGCCACCAAAGGCATTAGCAGCGTAGAAGTAAAGGCTTTGACTTCCGGGGGTGATGAGAATGTTGCGATCGCTCAAATTTAACCCATACCGCTGATTAAAGTCTTTAACGATCGCTTCAATCAACGGTGCATAACCCTGACTCGATCCGTAGCGACACACTACCTCACCATATTCTGGGTTATTCAGTAATTGTGCGGTACAATCACGCCATAATTGTTCTACCTCTGGCAAAATCACTGGATTGCCAGCACTCAAATTAATCAATTGCTGCCCCGCACTAGCTTGTAAAGTTTCAATAATGTCCTTCATAATGGCTCTGACGCCTGTCAGGTTGGACATATGAGCGCCGAATTGAGTCAGGGCAGGGTTCATAGGCGATTAAAAAATAGGTGTAATTTAGTGGTGGACAAGTTATTTAGTCGTTGCTGCTGATATGCTGTTGCCAAAACAGATGCTACCGCTTTTATCCAATTTAACTAGAAAATGTCATTATCGTATACCAACACTATAATTTATAGCGCTTCTTACTCGTAGAAAAAAGATACAGATTTAGAGAAAACGAATAGTACAGCCGCTGATCTCCTTAATACCCAGGGGAGATATTACGCTCATATTGAATTTATATGTATAAAAAATACCAATCATTGGCAATAAATTCTTGAAATTTTAAAAAAATCTGCTGAACCGCTCCTGGCTCTAAACTCAAATTAGCCCGTTTACTGAACTTAAAGAGGAAGGCGCAAGAGTGGAAGTTAAAGCAGCAGTCGCTTACAGTTCTGGTAAGCCGTTAACTATTGAAACAGTTCAACTAGAGGGACCGCGTGCCCTTGAAGTGATGGTGGAGATTAAAGCCAGTGGAGTTTGTCACACCGACGCTTACACTCTTTCTGGTGCTGATCCTGAAGGTTTATTCCCGGCAATCCTAGGACATGAAGGCGCTGGCGTTGTTGTGGAGGTAGGGGAAGGCGTTACCAGTGTCAAGCCGGGGGATCATGTTATTCCCCTCTACACTCCAGAATGCCGCCAGTGCGAATATTGTCTGAGCTTCAAAACAAATCTTTGTCAAGCAATTCGCGCCACTCAAGGGCGCGGTGTCATGCCTGATGGCAGCAGTCGCTTTTCCATTGATGGGGAAATGATCCACCATTATATGGGCACATCCACCTTTTCAAATTATACAGTGCTGCCAGAAATCGCCGTGGCAAAGATTCGCGAGGATGCGCCGTTCGATAAAGTTTGTTACATTGGCTGCGGTGTGACAACGGGAATTGGTGCAGTCATCAATACGGCAAAAGTAGAACCGGGAGCTAATGTGGTGGTTTTCGGTTTGGGCGGTATTGGTTTAAATGTTATCCAGGCAGCGAGGATGGTAGGAGCCAATATGATTGTGGGGGTAGATATCAATCCCAACAAGAGAGCTTTGGCAGAAAAGTTTGGCATGACTCACTTTGTCAACCCCAAGGAAGTTGAAGGAGATTTGGTTCCTTATCTGGTTGACTTAACTAAAGGCGGTGCTGATTACAGTTTTGAATGCATTGGCAATGTAAATATCATGCGCCAAGCCTTGGAATGTTGTCACAAAGGTTGGGGCGTTAGCGTAATTATCGGCGTCGCTGCTGCTGGCGAGGAGATTCGTACCCGTCCTTTTCAACTTGTGACTGGGCGCGTTTGGAAAGGTTCGGCGTTTGGTGGGGCAAGAGGACGTACAGATGTACCAAAAATTGTTGATTGGTATATGCAGGGCAAAATCAACATTGACGATTTAATCACTCATGTGATGCCTATTGAGCAGATTAATGATGCTTTTGATTTGATGCACAAGGGAGAGTCAATTCGGAGTGTGGTGACGTTTAATTAGGTGACGAACCACACCAGACGCACAGACAGCACAGAAGATTAAGAGCACAGCTAAATAAGCACTCGTTTTTCTCTCGTTCCCAGCCTCCGGCGGGGAATGCCTACCGTGAGGCTCTGCCTCAGATATAACGGTTCTGCTTTGGATGCAACACGGGCTCTTGGGCACAACATTGTTGTGCCCCTACAAAAACCTGTATTTTACCCAATTGATAACTGCCATATTTGTACAATACCAAAGAGGCATCAGCCTCGCAAAGAAGAAAACTATATGTTTTGCGAATTTCTGTAAATAGAAACAGAAAATTTAGTTTTGAGACAAATAAAATTGAATGGCTCATCTCAACCTCATTTCAGAATATAAATCCTTCGGTGGCAAACTCGGCTTTTACTCTCATCCCTCCTCTACCTGCAACGGGGAAATGCGATTTGCCGTTTACCAACCACCGCAAGCCAGTCAGAAACCTGTGCCAGTTCTCTATTTCCTCTCCGGTTTGACTTGCACAGAAGAAAATTTTATGGTAAAATCAGGCGCACAGCAATATGCGGCAAAATACGGTTTAATACTCATAGCACCGGATACTAGCCCCCGCAATACTGGTATTCCTGGTGAAGATGACGATTGGGACTTTGGCACGGGTGCTGGTTTTTATGTGGATGCGACTGTTGAACCTTGGGCATCATACTACCGAATGTATAGCTATGTCGTCCACGAGTTGCCTGCTTTGATTGCTCAACATTTCCCCGTACAACCAGAGCAACAAGGCATTTTTGGTCATTCAATGGGGGGACACGGTGCGCTTGTGTGCGCTATAAGAAACCCCCAGCAATACAAATCAGTATCAGCCTTTGCACCCATCGCTGCACCAATGCGCTGTCCTTGGGGTGAAAAGGCGTTTAGCCGTTACCTTGGCGAAGAGAAAGAAAGTTGGCGTGCCTACGATGCCAGTGAATTGATCAGGCAGTTCGGATACCATAGTTCCATTCTCATCGACCAAGGTACGGCTGATAAATTTCTCAAAGAGCAGTTGCTACCCGAGGTGTTTGAGCAAGCTTGTGCGGCAGTGAATCAGCCGCTCAAGTTGCGTTATCAGCAAGGCTACGACCACAGTTACTATTTCATCGCCAGTTTCATCGAGGATCACATCCGCCACCATGCTGATTCACTAGGGGATTGAAACTGCAAACTAATTCGTCATTGAGTCGCTAAGGGACTTCCAAAAAATAAATGATTCAATCTTGTGCGGGGTGGGCATCCTGCCCGCACAAGATAAGTGGCAGTTCACGTTGCCTGCCTCCACAAGGGGTATTTGGGTACTTTTTTATTTGAAAGTCCTTAATTCCGAATAAGCTTCGCGAAGCCAAAGGCTTGGCGAAGCGTCTGCGTCAGCAGAAGGAAATTTTAGCTATTACGAATTACGCTGCGCCTTTTCCAAGCAATCCTTCAATTTCTCTGCTAGTACCCCTACATTGGGTTCGTCAAGAAAGGTTAGGTGAGAACCGGGAAGGTGATGGATATCTACTCCGCCAGTCACTACTTCGCCCCAACCGAATTGCGGATCGTATTGTACGCCTACAGCTTCGTCGCGATTCTTATCTTCAGTCCGCAACAAGGTCATTCGACCTGGGTAAACTTGGAAGGTATAAACGCTTGCAGCCTCCACATTAGCACCTATGATGCTTAAGTGCTTATCCGTTTCTGGTAAATCATGCACTACATTCAAGTAACGCTTGTATCTGTGTTTAAGATGGTACGTACCCCACTCTCTCCAGCCTGCCAGCTTCTGCCAAAGGTAGGTAGGTCCTTGTTGTAAAACATTCTTGAAATGCAAGAGAATTCTCAGAAGGAATGGCAATCGTTTGCTATAACCAGGACGGCAGGTATCCAACATAACTAGAAGACCTACTTTCTGACCTTGCTTGTGAAGTTGGTGAGCCATCTCGAAGACGATTGTACCCCCAAACGAGTAGCCTACCAGAAAATAAGGACCATTAGGCTGAATAGTCTGGATTTCCTTAATGTAGTGCGCTGCCATGTCTTCAACTCGGGTATAGGGAGGGAGTTTTCCATCTAGCCCTTGTGGTTGTAGCCCATAAACTGGTTGATCCGACCCCAGATGCATTGCCAAAGGGCGGTAACACAGAATTTCTCCACCAAGCGGGTGCATGCAGAACAAAGGCGGCTTGGAACCGTTGGGTTGAATTTCTACTAGGGATGACCAAGGAGTTTTTGATTTTTCCTGATCACCAGATGCTAGTCGCTCTTGTTCTTGGTAGAGCATCTTAGCAAGAGTTTCTACTGTACCTGATTGGAAGAGTGTGGCTAGGGGAATTGATGTACCGAATTTCTTCTCTATTTGAGCGAATAAGCGTACGGCTAGCAAGGAATGCCCCCCCAGGTCAAAGAAGTTATCCTTTATGCTTATGGGTTGGATGCCTAAAACTTCTTCCCAAATCTGCGTCAGCTGGCGTTCTATCTCAGTTCGTGGAGCAACAAAGGTTTCTTCCACCTCTTGCCTGACTTGCTCTGGCATTGGCAACGCTCGACGATCTACTTTACCGTTAGGAGTTAACGGTAGAGCGTCAAGCATCACAAAAGCTGAGGGAATCATGTATTTGGGCAGCTTCTCTTTGAGAAAGCGCCGCAGTTCATCGGTTGTAGAGACTTGCTCCTGCTGTGGAACGACATAGGCAACTAAGCGCTGATCACCTGGTTGGTCTTCGCGGGCAATGACTATCACTTCTCGGACAGCAGGGTGGAGACCTAACACCGTCTCTATCTCTCTGAGTTCAATGCGTACCCCTCGGATCTTAACTTGACGATCCAGGCGACCAAGAATTTCCAAAGAGCCATCTGGACGATAGCGTCCGCGATCGCCTGTATAGTAAAGCAAATCTTGTTCGTCGTTGCCCAAGGGGTTCTTGACAAACCGAGAACGATTTTCTTCCGAGGCATTGATGTAACCTAAACTACGGAATGGTGTCCGTATAACAATCTGACCTGGTTCACCAGTACCACACAGCTGGTTGTTTTCTCCTAAAACCAGTGCTTGGGTTTCTGGCTGTGGTGAACCAACAGGTTGTACTCCAGGCAAAACATCAGCACTGACTCGGTAAAAGCACTTTGCCAAAGTTGTCTCTGTCGGTCCATAGAGATTGACAATTTCGCCTCCTTCTGGGAACGTTTCCCTCCACCTACGTATGAGTGTATCTTTGAGAGGTTCTCCGGCAAAGAAGATACGTTTTAAGGCACGTAGAGAAACGGACGGTGGTACATTAACTAACCACGATTGGGCAAGAGTTGGAACAGTGTGCAGCACAGATATCTGCTCGCGTTCCAACCAACGCAGAATTCGTGTCGGTTCTAGTTCATCCCCTTCTGCTGGTAGACAAAGAGTTGCTCCACTGGTCAAAGGTAAGAAAATATCTCTAAGGACGACATCAAAGGAAAGCCCTGTCAATTGGGCGCTGCGGTCTCGCTGGTCAATTGCAAAAGTTTGTCGTTGCCAGTGGAAAAAATGCGCCATCCCTTTATGACAACCCAACACACCTTTAGGAACACCAGTAGTCCCGGAAGTAAAGAAAATATAAGCTGCATCGTCAGGAGACAGTTGAGGTAGCTGTATTGCACTACTGCTATCTATATCGGCATTTATTGCTACTCCTGTGTCTGGATCTACGCAGATGGTAACTAGGGACTTCCATAACTCCTTCTGTTCTGGCTGCTCGTCACCGATGCACAATAGATACTTTGCCTTGGATTCTTGGAGCATGACCTGCTGCCGCTGGCTGGGAAGCTTCGGATCAATAGTCAGTAACACACCTCCACTCAAGAGTATGCCCATCATACTGGCAATCAACCCAAAGCTTCGTGGTCCGAACACCGCCACAACTTCACCCCGCTTGACCCCATGATTCAGCAGAACCCTTGCTAGGGCATGAGCGCTTGTGGACAATTCGCTGTAGTTCCAGGAGCGATCGCCTTGGCGGACTGCTGAGTGTTCTGGTGTGGAATTTACCCAAGAGGTGAACATTGTAGTCACCAATTCGTACCGTGGCTGGGGCAACACCGCACTCAGATCTGGAAGCAAAAGTCGGGATTCTGGTGTGACGAGCGAATATAACCCGATTGAGCTGTCTGGAGTGGCAATGATCTGCTCAAGCAGATACTGGAATTGATTCAGAAGGCACCTCATGCGTGCAGCAGAAAATAGAGCCCGCTGATACACGAGTTCTAAACTCAGTTCACCTAAGTGTTCCTCAACATACAAAGTCATTGAGAATTTTGATTCAGGTTCGTTGAGTTCTAGCAAGCTCAGCGTCAATCCAGGCAGTTCTAAAGCCGTCTGGGGAGTGTTGATGAAGTTGAACATCACATCAAACACTGGGTTTCGGCTCAAGTTACGTTCTGGATGCAGTTCTTCTACCAGCTTCTCGAAGGGTATGTCTTGGTGTTCATAGGCATCTAAAGCCACCTTACGAACTCGACCTAGCAGTTCCAAGAAACTCGGGTTGCCGCCAAGGTTGCTACGCAAGGGGACCGTGTTAAGAAAACAACCAATGAGTTCCTCAGTTTCAGTCTGGTTGCGACCAGCGATTGGAGTACCGACGATAATATCTTCCTGTACTGTATAGCGGTAGAGTAATGTCTTGAATGCCGCTAATAGCGTCATGAACAAGGTCGTATCTGACCGCTGGCTCAGTGTTTTGAGTGCCTTAGTGAGTTTCTTTGATAACACTAAAGATTCGCGTGCCCCCTGGTGGTTCTGCACTGGCGGTCGCGGTTGATCAGTGGGCAATTCCAAAGGTGTGATGCCCGCTAGCTGGTTTTTCCAGTAGTCTAGCTGGGTGTCCAGTACTTGACCAGATAACCATTGGCGTTGCCAAGCGGCAAAGTCGGCATACTGGATGGGCAATTCTGGCAGGGGATTTGGCAAATCGTTCAAAAACGCTTCATACACGGCTGCCAACTGTTGGGACAGGATGCCCATCGACCAGCCATCAGAGGCGATGTGATGCATGACTAACAGGAGTATATGCTCCTGGTGGTCTATTTGCAGCAAGGTAGCTCGCAACATCAAGTCAGATGTTAAGTCGAAGGGACGTTGTGCCTCATGCTTCAACAGACGCTGCGCTTGCTCTTCTTGATTGCTTGCTTGCTCCTGTGTCAAGTCAATGATTTTAAGTTCTACTGACCTCGGAGAACTGATGATCTGCACTGGCTCACCATCCTCTGTGATAAAGTGAGTTCGCAGGACTTCGTGATGAGCAACGATCGCATCCAAAGACTGTTGCAATACATTCACATTGAGCTTACCCAACAAGCGTTGTGCCAGCGGCATGAGATAAGCCGCGCTGTTAGGCTCTATTTGCTCCAAAAACCAAATCCTTTGCTGGGTAAAGGATAGGGGGGCTGATTGCCGAGCAGCTAGTTGAGGAATAGTCTGCTGTTCTAGGACTTCTGTACTCTGGTTCCCAATCTCAGTGTTAGCCAAGCTTAACGAAGTTATCGCACTTGCTAGACCTGCAATAGTTGGTGTTTCAAACAACAAACGTAGCGGAATTTCCAAACTCAAGCTTTGGCGTATCCGAGAAATCACTTGCGTCGCCAGCAGTGAATTCCCCCCAAATTCAAAGAAGTTGTCGTGGATACCCAAGCGCTCTAAACCCAAAACTTGCCCCCAAATAGCGGCTAACACTTCTTCGGTAGCGTTGCGGGGTTCAACAAAGCTGTTGGCATCACCGAAATCTGCTGTATCCGGTACTCTCAATGCGCGGCGGTCTACCTTGCCATTGGGGTTTAATGGCAGCGTATTTAACAAAACAAAAGCTGCGGGCACCATGTACTCGGGTAGCTTATTCTGCAAAAAGCTGCGCAATTCACTTGGGCTGGGTGAAACTTGTTCCGGGTGTGCCACTAAATATGCCACCAAGCGCTTGTCGCCCGGAACATCCTCTCTGACCATGACTAAGGTTTGTTGCAGCGCAGGATGTGTAGCTAGGGTTGCTTCAATTTCTCCCAACTCAATGCGGAAGCCACGAATCTTGACTTGGTGGTCAATACGACCGAGGAACTCTATGTTCCCGTCGCTCAAGTAACGCGCCAAGTCCCCAGTTTTGTAGAGACGTGCGTTCGGTGCGCTACTAAAGGGGTTGAGAATAAACTTTTCTGCAGTCAGTTCGGGACGGTTGAGATAGCCTCGCGCCAAACCGATACCGCCAATGTGCAGTTCGCCCGAGTGACCGACAGGCACAGGCTGCAAATTCTTATCCAATATATAAGTCTGTACATTGGCAATGGGGCGACCAATGGAAGCAAAGGCATGATGAGTACCGCGCTGGCATATCCAAATGGTGACATCAATGGAAGCTTCTGTCGGACCGTAGCAGTTTATTAAAATATCGTCCAAATTCAATCGGTTCAAGAAGCGTTCCCCAAGTTCGATCACTAACGCTTCACCACCAGTGGTGACGTGTCTCAGAGATTGGCAATTCTCAATTCCCTCTTGTTCCAGTAAAACTTGGATGATTGATGGTACCAAGCCAGATACAGTAATTTGCTGTTCGGTAAACACTTTAACCAGATAAGCAGGGTCTTGATGTCCACCAGGGCGAGCCATGACCAACTGTCCTCCAAACGACAACGGCCAGAATAACTGCCACACAGAGGGGTCAAAGCTAAAAGGAATGGTCTGTAAGACTTTGTCTCGTTCGGTTAATTGAAACGTTGCTTGCCGCCAGTAGAGGTGATTGCAGATTCCACGGTGAGCAACCATGACACCCTTAGGCTTGCCTGTAGAACCAGAGGTGTAGATGATGTAAACTAAGTTATCAATTGTTACCTCAGACACAGGGTTCTCTTCGCTGTGCTGGGCAATGAGTTGCCACTCAGAATCCAAACAAATTACTTGCGCTTGATGAGCTGGTAAGCTGTTGACCAATTTCTCTTGGGTGAGCAACACTGGTGTCTGGGTGTCCTCCAGCATGAACTCTAAGCGCTCTTGTGGATACTCTGGGTCGAGAGGCACATAAGCACCACCTGCCTTGAGAATTCCCAGTAGTCCCACCACCATCTCTAGGGAACGTTCGATACAAATCCCAACGAGTACATCCGGTCCTACGCCCAGAGTTTGTAGGTAGTGTGCCAATTGATTGGCGCGATTATTCAACTGCTGGTACGTAAGTTGCTTGTCCTCAAAAACCACCGCCACGGCATGAGGCGTCTTCTCCACCTGCTGCTCAAACAACTTATGAATACACTGCTCTTGATACTCTGCCTGAGTATTGTTCCACTCAACAAGTAACTGCTGTCGTTCATTTGGAGTGAGCAGTGGCAATTGGGTAACGTGCTGTTGTGGATCACTCACAATTGCTTCGAGCAATGTCTGGAAATGCTCGCTCATCCGCTCGATACTACTGGCATCAAACAAGTCAGTATTGTATTCCCATAACCCGCGTAGTCCCTGTTCTGTTTCCTCAATTGATAAAGTGATATCAAATTGGGATGCCAAGTGATCCACGTCTACGGAAGTGATGCTCAGTCCTGGCAACTCTAATGTTTGATTGGGAACATTCTGCAGAACAAACATCACTTGGAACAGAGGGTGGTAACTTAATGAACGCTCTGGTTGTAGCTGTTCTACAAGCTTTTCAAACGGCAAGTCTTGGTGGGCATAAGCGGACATTGCCGTTGAGCGCACCCTTTGCAACAGTTCCCTAAAGTTGGGGTTGCCAGACATATCGGTGCGTAGAACCAGGGTATTGACAAAAAATCCAATTAGCCCTTCTATTTCCTCGCGATTTCGCCCCGCAATCGGAGACCCGACTAAAATATCTTCTTGTCTGCTATAGCGATACAGCAAGGTCTGGAACGCCGCCAACAATGTCATGAACAAGGTCACACCTTCTTGCCGTGACAATCCATGCAGTGCTTGCGATAAACTCTGGGGTAATACAAAAAATTGCCTGGCACCTCGGTAAGACTGGACTGGTGGTCGTGGTCTATCTGTGGGCAATTCCAGGACTGGGGTTGCACCCGTCAACTGCTGTTTCCAATAGTTGAGTTGCTTTTGCAGCACTTCACCAGAAAGCCATTCGCGTTGCCAAACTGCAAAGTCGGCATACTGAATCGGTAATTCTGGCAATGGATTAGATAAGCCGTCCTTGAACGCTTGGTAAAGCGTTGTCAACTCCTCATATAAAATGCTCATCGACCAACCATCGGTGGCGATGTGGTGCATGACCAACAGCAAGATATTCTCTTGTGGCGATTGCCCAAGGGGCAGTGGCGGAGCCAATCGCTGTATCAAACACGCACGCAGCATCAAGTCTGATGTTAAATTGAAGGGGCGCAGCGCTTCATTTTGTAGCAGTTTTTGTACAGTGCTGCTGTCTTCAGTTAGCGACTCATTGATCAGGTTAATTACCTTCAGTTCCACTGACCGAGGAGCGCCGATAACCTGCACAGGATTGCCATCTTCAGCAATATAGGTGGTTCGCAGGATTTCGTGGTGAGCGACAATTGCATTTAATGACTCTTGCAATGCATCTATGTTGAGGTCGCCTTGCAACTGCATTGCCTCAACAATGTTATATGCTGCACTGTCTGGTTCTAACTGTGCCAATAACCACAGTTGCTGCTGCACATACGATAAGGGGGCTGACTGTCGGTTCGCAACTCGGGCAATAGTCTGGTGTTCCTCTATACCTATACCCTGGTTTTGACTTTGGGTAATGGCAGTTGCTAAATCGGCAATGGTTGGTGTTTCAAACAGCAGCTGTATCGGAATTTCTACACCAAAGGCTTGGCGTATCCGAGAAATCACTTGCGTCGCCAGCAGCGAATGTCCGCCCAATTCAAAAAAGTTATCGTGGATGCCTACGCGTTCCAGACCCAATACTTGCGCCCAAAGAGCCGCTAAAACCTCTTCCGTAGAATTACGAGGTGCAACAAAGTTGTTGTCACTAATGAAATCGGATGTATCTGGTGCAGGCAAAGCGCGGCGGTCTATCTTACCATTAGGTGTTAATGGCAGTGTATCCAACAACACAAAGGCTGTGGGCACCATGTAATCGGGTAGCTGCTCCTTCAAAAAGCGGCGTAGTTCACTCAGACTAGGGGGAATATGCTCTGTCACAACCACATATGCCACGAGCCGCTTGTCTCCAGGAACGTCTTCACGGGCAATGACGACAGCTTGCAGGACAGATGGGTGTTGTCGCAGTACAGCCTCTATCTCTCCCAATTCAATGCGGAATCCGCGTATTTTTACTTGATTGTCAATACGCCCAATATAGTCAATATTACCATCAGGTAAATACCGGGCTAAGTCCCCTGTCTTGTACAGGCGTGACCCTTGTTCCTGGCTAAAGGGGTTGCGGATAAATTTTTGGGCTGTCAACTCTGGGCGGTTGAGATAACCTCGCGCTAGTCCATCACCGCCGATGTGCAGTTCCCCAGGCACTCCAATAGGCACTGGTTGCAGATGGGAGTCGAGCAGATAAATTTGCGTGTTGGCGATCGGGCGTCCAATGGGGATTGATGTCTGAGATAATAATTGCGTTGCTGCTACTTCAAAGACGGTTGACCAAACCGTCGTCTCCGTAGGACCGTACATATTCCAAATCGCAGCCCCTGTTGCTAATAATTGCTGCGCCAAGTCACCAGGTAAGGCTTCACCGCCGCAAAGAATTTTCAACCCAGGAACACCACCCCATCCAGCAGCCAGAAGCATCCGCCAAGTGGCTGGGGTAGCTTGCATCACTGTAGCTCCACCCGCAGCGATTTGCTCGCTCAGCAGTCTGCCATCGCTTGCCACTTCCCGCGTCACCAAGTCAATACGCGCGCCTGTTATTAGGGGCAAATAAAGTTCCAAGGCGGCAATGTCAAATGATATCGTTGTCACCGCTAAGACGACATCGGCCTGTGTTAATCCGGGTTGGCGCTGCATGGATGTGAGGAAATTGACCACAGCACCGTGCGGAATTTGCACTCCTTTGGGCTTGCCAGTCGAGCCGGATGTATAAATAACGTACGCCAAATGAGCGACGGTAGAACAAGGTGTAGGATTTTCGGTGCTAGTAGTGGCAATGCGATCCCAGTCTGTATCTATGCAGACGACTTGCAATGGCGACACTGCATCCTCCCTAATATCTTTGTTTATAGGGAGTTGGGGAGAACTGATTTTTGGTGAAGAATCAGTTAACAGCAGTGATACCTGAGCATCCGACAAAATGTAATTTAGCCGCTCTTGGGGGTATGCTGGATCTAGAGGTACGTATGCTCCACCCGCTTTAAGGATTGCGAAGAGTCCTACCACCATCGAAAGCGATCGCTCTACACAAATTCCCACAAGGGCATCTGGTTTGACTCCTAGCTCTTTAAGGTAATGTGCTAGTTGATTTGCCCGTTGGTTGAGCTGCTTGTAGGTGAGTTGTTCGCTGCCAAACACGACTGCTACCGCATCCGGTGTCTGTTCTACCTGAGCCTCAAACAATTCATGGATACAGACTTGTTTCGGGTAATCTGCTTGGGTGTTGTTCCACGCGAGCAACAGCTGTTGTTCTTGAACACTCAGCAAGGGTAATTCTGAAATGGAGCGATTGGGATGAGCAACAATTTCCTCCAGCAATGTCTGAAAGTTTCGATTCATCCGGGTAATTGTGGCATCATCAAACAACTCAGCGTTGTATTCCCACTCCCCTTTGAATCCTTGTTCTGTCTCCTCCATTGACAAGGTCAAATCTAACTTGGATGTCACCTTATCTAATTCAGAGGCTGTGATGGTCAATCCGGATAAATCCAATGTTTGTTCAGGTTTATTCTGCAAAACAAACATCACCTGGAACAGGGGGTGATAACTGAGCGATCGCTCTAATTGCAATTCTTCCACCAGCTTCTCAAACGGCAAGTCTTGGTGAGTTTTGGCTGACAAAACAACTGATTCCACCTTTTGCAGCACTTCCCGAAAACTGAGATTACCCGATATATCAGTGCGTAGGACAAGGGTATTAGCTTTCAGTCCACTTAGCCATTCATTCTCCACCACAATGGGAGAACCCACTAAAATGTCTTGTTGTCCACTGTAGCGGTGCAGTAAGGTTTTGAATGCCGCTAACAATGTCATGAACAGTGTCACATCCTCTTGCTGTGACAATGTATCCAGCGCTGCAGATAAATTCTGGGGTAGCACGAAAGATTGCTTTGCACTTTGGTAAGTTGGCACTGGTAACCGTGGTCTATCCGTAGGCAATTCCAGTACTGGTGTTGCACCCGCCAGTTGCTGTTTCCAATAGTTGAGTTGCTTTTCTAACTCAATATTTGATGGAAGGTGTAAATTTTTATCTGTTAAGCGCATAGATACCTTGTTACAAAAATGGTTTTGTTAATCAATAGACTCAGTTACCAACTTTTATCACTTGAATACTAGTGCAAGAAGACAGAAGTAACGAGACAGAAGGCAAAATCCTGTAAGGCTGCATTTCACTTTTGTAGATATAGACTCAACGACAAACTCTAGTTGCCGCTTTCGGGATTTCTGAGCATATCTGTTTACACAAATGAAATGCACCCAGGCTCTAATGCTTACAAAATCAAATTATCTGCCAGTTTTTAACTGTCTAGTTATTTCTGTCGAGTAGTACTAGTAATACAAATTCACAGAGATAATATTACTCTTATGAATTAAGTTGGTGAATCAGTAGTTTCTCTCAAGGAGCAACTTGACTTATGGCTGAGTAACATTTAAATGCACTCAATTTTCTTCTTGCAGTTGCTTATGTGCTAACTCCAATAGTTGATGAGCATTTTTTAACTTTTTTTCATCTTTAATTTTATGACCAAAATACTTTAAATAAGCTTCGTGAGAGGTAATACTTAAGCGCGGATCGTCTGCATGATGCATAAAAGTAAGGTCAGCTTCAGTCATAGGGCGGATAACCAGCATGGGGATGGGGCTACGAAGTGGACGGAAGTTTGGGTTGTGCAAACCTGGGCTTTCAGTACGGTTGTGAAATTCCCCTATCATCAGTCCTGCTTTAACAAAGAAAGGCTTAAGTTGTTTGTGGACAACATCAATTATTTTGGGAGCATCCTCTATATCGATATCAGGAAAGATGAATAATATTGCTTTGTTCAGGGCAGCTGGTTTTTCTCTTGGTTCTAACTCAAGGAAGATATCTAGGTAGGGTAAAATAATGTCTGCAATTTCCTGCAAAGCCAAATTTTTAGAACGAAGAACTGTTAGTCGAATGCTGTTTAACTTTAGTGAGGGAGGCACAAAAGGGCAAACAACACCAGATCTCCCTAAATCAGGGTGAGGTTTTGCCACAAAATTTTTAAGCCACTCCATGATTTCAATTAAGTAGGGAAGGTCTTGTTGAAGCTGGTGAACGTCTGTAGGTGTATAAAGTTGCATGGTTAGTAGAGTGATAAGGGATAATGATGAACTTTTTTTCAGGAGTCATCTAAAGTTATGCACAATGAAGCTAATCATTCCTAGAACACCAATTCAGTAGAACTCACCTAGTAAATGTTTGAAAATAGCACGTTAAAACTCGCATTTTCTCATTACCACTCCGATTACTGAATCGATGTTCTAGGCACAGAGAAACTGCGTTGATTTCTGATAGGATAGTTTCTCCTAAGCTCGTGTCTATCCGAAACACAGAAAATAACACTGCAACAACTATTCTTGATTTAACGCCGTTTCGGTAAATATTTGCGTCTGAGCTTAGTGGTATTAACTCCCTGTTTTGTGTCTTTTGTGAGGGTTTAGAAGAAAAATAATTAAGGCTTCTGCTTAAATTATTTTTCCTAAAAAAAGGATGAAACTTTTTTAATCAACCCTGAGACTGATTTGTATCTGTCCACAACACTATTATGATTCTTATTATTAACTAGATTGTAAAGGAGGCATTTAAATGCTTATTGAAATTGTGAATTTTCAGTATAGGGATTAAAGCATTCTTATGGCAAGAAATAGCCATTTTAATACCTCTTTATTTTTTGTTAATAAAAAATCATTAATTGATTGAGGTTATTGTAGTAGATATAAATGTGAACTAGCAGTGCTTTTTATTTAGATATGATGAAGTATGGTAAAGATTTCAGTATGGAAACAGCCATATATCAAGTTTTTTCAAAAAAATATGGATGATCAGTAATATTACTGTTGTGAGATATAAAATTTTCTTGTTTTATGCGTCAAGCAATATTTGTGTAAAGAAATAATACTAAATTAGTATTGTTTATCTGCGTATAGATTTCGATTGTTGAGCGATCGCCCAATCGTCTGTAAGGGCGCTACGCTGTCTGTCGTTTTTCTGTCCTTACTCGGGTACGCTAAGACGCCCTACACCCGAGGACACACCGGATGCAAAGACACCCCGAAGTTCCATTAAGATTGCTTGCTTGTTGGAAGAACAACGCAGGCTTGTTTCCGACAGATAGCGAGAACCGGGACAAAGCCTACACTTACCGCTTGCAGAAGTCTAGGTAGTTTACAAAACCTAACAAGACAAAAACTAAATTAAAACAATGTCAATTAATTTGATGTAGAAAAGCTGTCAAAATTGGCAAAAAAGAAGGATGATTTGGAATGAGTCTGGAAAAAGTAAAAACCGTCGAAAAAATGCTCCACGTATCAGAGGATAATTCCCAGACGCAAAATAAAGCGCAAAAACCGAAAAGGAGCAATTGTTTTGCAAGCAGATTTTGACGGTAAAAGAGAAAAACTAACAGAGAACGTAAAATATTATGAACATCAGCAGTGCAAACACCGCAGCTTTGGCGCTGCGTGAGAAATTACCTTTTCCACTCAAGCGCTTAGGAGATTTGGCTTATAACTATTGGTGGAGTTGGACGAGCGATCGCCTTGCGCTGTTCCAAACCATTGATCCCCAGGCATGGGAACGCTGCGGGCACAATCCAGTAGAAATCTTAAACTTAGCGACACACGAACGCCTCACACAGCTTGCTGAAGACCCCTTTTACCTGAAGCAGATCGGGGCGCTGGTGCGTGAGTTTGACGAATATATCACCACAAAAGACACTTGGGTGAGCCGCGTAGCACCGCAGATTACCCAAGAACATCCGATTGCTTACTTTTGCGCGGAATTTGGTATTCATGAATCTCTCCCTGTTTACTCTGGTGGTTTGGGCATTCTCGCTGGGGATCACCTAAAGTCAGCCTCAGATTTGGGAGTCCCAATGGTTGGTATAGGCTTGCTGTATCGCCAAGGTTACTTCCGACAGCGGTTGAACCGCAACGGTTGGCAAGAAGATTACTACGTTGACAACCCCTTCCCCCAAATGCCTTTGGAGTTAATTAAAAATGAGCAAGGGGAACCAATCACAATAGAGGTAGAAGTTCGCCAACGATTGGTGAAAGTGCAAATATGGCGAGTGCAAGTGGGGCGCGTGAGTCTTTATTTATTGGATAGCGATCGCCACGACAATGATCCCATCGACCGCTGGTTGACAGGACACCTTTACGGCGGGAACCAGGAAACCCGCATAGCCCAAGAAGTCGTCTTAGGAATTGGCGGCGTGAAAGCCCTCACTGCCTTAGGAATTCAACCTTCTGTCTATCACCTCAACGAAGGTCATGCGGCATTCTGTACATTGGAAATTTCGCGGCAAGAAATTGAACGCACTGGCAAATCCTTCTACGACATCGAAGCCGACGTGCGAAATCGTTGCGTGTTCACCACCCACACACCCGTTCCCGCAGGTCACGATGTCTTCTCGCCTGATTTGATAGACTCCTTCTTTGCCCACTACTGGACGAAGCTACGCCTATCCCGCGAGCAATTCTTGGCATTAGGCGCACGGCGACTGGGCGATCCTTGGGAACCCTTTGGCATGACAGTTTTGGCACTGCGGATGTGTCGTGCAGCCAATGGCGTGAGTGAATTGCACGGTCAGGTTTCTCGCAAAATGTGGACGATTCTGTATCCAGAACGTCCTGAAGACAAAGTGCCTATCGGTTATATTACCAATGGTGTGCATGCACCCACTTGGACTGCTCCCTTGTTAGCAGAGTTGTACGCTCAATACTTAGGCGCAGACTGGAAAACTCGTGTCATTGATCCCAAGACGTGGGAGAAAATTGACGAAATTCCAAATGAGGAACTGTGGTGGCGGCACCTAGTCCTCAAAGAGCGACTCATTGCTCACACCCGCTATAAAATTAAGAAAGCACGGGAACAGCGCGGTGAAGAATACGAAAAAATTCAGGCAACAGAAACACTGCTTGATCCCAACGTGTTGACTATCGGATTTGCCAGACGCTTCAGCCCATATAAACGAGGTCATCTGCTTTTACGTGACGCTGAACGGGCGCTAAGAATTTTTGGTAATGCCCAACGTCCCGTACAGATTATCTTTGCAGGTAAAGCTCACCCAGCCGATGAAGAAGGCAAACGGATTATTCAACGCTTGATGGAGTGGTGTCAACATTCAGCAATTCAGCATCGAGTTGCATTTATTGAAGACTACGATATTTACGTTGGTCAAAAACTCGTGCAGGGCGTTGATGTTTGGTTGAACAATCCCCGTCGCCCCTTAGAAGCATCTGGAACAAGTGGGCAAAAAGTCTGCTTTAATGGTGGCATCAATTGCAGCGTCCTAGATGGCTGGTGGTGCGAAGGATACAAAACAGATGCCAATGGTCAAGGGATAAATGGTTGGGCAATTGGTGAGGATGCTCACACCAGCGATCAGGATTTACAAGATAGGATAGATTCGGAATCACTTTATAAGCTCTTGGAAGAGCAAATAGTGCCTTTGTACTATGACCAGGATGCTAACGGCACTCCTCACCGCTGGGTGCAGATGATGAAGGCATCAATCAAGACGAATGCACCGCTGTTCAACACAGATAGGATGATTGCTGATTACGTGTCGCAGGTTTACGTTCCAGAAATCGCCACTCGTGTTGGACCGATTTTAGCGAAGGTTCTGGTTTAGAGAATTTTAGGTTTCTTGGTTCAGCATCCGGGCAGGTTTTAAACCTGCCCTTTTCTTATGTTATTGGCAACAAGATTCCCGACTTCTTGAAGAAGTCGGGAATCTTATTACTTACGTGTCTCCTATCGGAGGAGCTTACGGTAACAAAGTAGCGTGTCCGTAGGCCTTATGATTTAAGATTGCTATATCTGGATAATATAGCGCTTTTCGTTTGGATGAAGTAATGATCTATCTGTGTCCACCCCCCTCATTCCCCCCTCTTGAGGGGGGAAGACAGAGGAAAAACTTTTATTTATTGTCCATCTGTGGTTCTTATTTCTTGATGTAATGATTGTTAAGATGCGCTTACCCTGCTCTTACCCTGAGGCATAAAGTGAGCGGTAGAACCAAAAAAATTAAGAAAATCTTGGCTCTCAGTTAGACAGGGTAGCTTCTTCTGCCCTGGATTCCATTCACCAACTTTTGTTTTTGCCAAAATATATCTGTCAAATTCTCCTGCTGGTAGACTGATTACATGCAATGGCTGAAGGGCATTCGCTTTTCGTACATCAGCATACGACACATTTAATTCAAAGATAGATTGCTCGATATCCGTTGCGAATTGATCTAAATCCTGTGGAGGAGTAGAAAAATCAATGGCAACAACGTAGTGTGGACGTGGTTCAGTCACCGCCGTGCATAAATACTCCCGATGCACACACTGATTCTTTCTTATTGCTTCACTTAGAGCTACTTTTATGTGAGTTTCACTCATTTTTTCCGCTGCTATGTTAACCTCTTTTACCAGCCGTCGTGAATATAAAAATAACAGAGGCTGAGTAGAAACAATTTTAATAATGTCGCCAGGAATATAGGTGGTAAAACCAAGATAATTAGAGATGCAAAATACATACTCCTTACCAGGTTTGACATCAGCTACTGTGTATCGCGTTGGGGTACTTCCATTCTCAAACTTCCAATTGATATACTCATCAACATCTAGAAACTCATAGAAAGCATTGTTTGGCGTGAAAACCATCGCCGGATTGTTTATATCATACTGAAATCCATAAAAACCTTCTGAACCAACGTAACTCTGAAAAATTAGACTATTAGGCAAAATTTCATCTATCCAACTTCTATATTTATATGGATCGACACCAGCTAGTTGTAGACATAATAAATTAGACCATATTCTAGAGATTTTTAGCTTGCCATCTTCTCGATATAATTGCTGTAACTCTGCTGCTCGTTCTGGATTCTTTTCTGCCAATACTGAAAATAGTTTGCCACCAAAAGCATTTTCTATTTCTTGTAAAAACATTAATACGTAATTTGTAATCCCCCCGATGCGCGTGAGATTTCTTTGCACATAATAAACTCCTGTTTGCAGCATTCTCTCCTCCCAGTCTTCAATCGATTGAATACCTACAGGAGGTGCAAAAGGATTTTCTGGAGAACTATGTTTTGCTATCCAGCCACTAGCAAATGCTAAAGTTTTTTTTGTGGCTCCAGTTCCCACAGTGCCACAATTACCACTAGCGTGTATTAATAAACTTTCACCTTCTAATATTTTTCAAGCTTTAGAACCAACACGATGGATAAAACAATTAAGAATAGCATTGCCAGAAGTAAAAAAAGTTTTTTCAAACTCTGTATTATAAGGAAACAGTTTAGGTGAACCAGTTGTGCCTGAAGTTTGAATCCAATGAGTAGGTGGTTCTGGATAAAGTACATTGGTTTCACCTGCAACAATCCGCTGAATATAAGGTTTTAAATCGCTGTAATGCTGAATAGGGGTTTGAGCTTGGAATTGTTCAATACTTTTAATATCAGCGTAGCCTCTTTCTTTACCTACAGCAGTGTCTTTGAGTTTATTTAATAGAGAGAACAGAAACTTTTCTTGAGTGATAAAAATATTATTATATTCTTTGAACCAAGCTTCCATTTCACTTTTAATTTGTTCGTACATAATAAGACCTGGCAATTAATGTCTTCACGAAGTTTACCTAACTAGAGTTTAACCTAACCTGCACTACCTCCTGCTGTTTTTTAGTTCAGTCGAACTCACGTTAAATTTAATAAAGTAAGAAAACCACTGTAGGCAGAACCATGCAATCGTTAAAGTCAAAACCTTTTATTTATTAGATGCAAATGAAATCACCTTATGCACTTAATTTAATAAAGGCGTTGTGTTCGCACCAGCAGAGGTTCTGCCGATGGCGGTGACTACAAGGCAGTCTCAAAATGAGCGGATACTTCAGACTCAGTCTCATTAAGTGCTAAATTGAACTGCCAACAGGCTGATTAGGTTGCTGTTGACGCACGCGCTTTCCCATGTTCACCATCTTGAACCTAGCAGCAGGGGCGAGAAAGAAGCCTCGGCGCTGTGGTTTCACTGGTCTGCTATCAGCCAAAGCTAGTTGATAATTTGATACGATTGTCGCTACTACCAGTTTCATTTCAAACATCGCCAATGCCGCACCAACACAGCGACGATTGCCTCCACCAAAAGCAAAAAACTCAAATGGCGAGTATTGCCGTTCTAAAAATCGTTCTGGTTTAAACTGTTTTGGTTGTGGATAAAGATCCTCTCGCTGGTGAGTCAGATAAATAGAAGGAAGCAGCACGGTATCAGTATCAAAGTGATAGTCTCCCAGCTTTAAGGGAGCTTTCAAAATCCTAGGCCAAGTCAGGAATAATGGTGGATAAATACGCAGTGTTTCTTGGCACACAGCGGTTAAATACGGCAGAGGAACAATGTCTGTGGGGTTAGAATTTTCACTAAGGCTACTGAGTTCTTCCAGTAGCTTGTCCCGTACCTGTGGCTGGTAGTGAATCCAGTATAAAGCCCAGCATAAAGAACTGGCTGTGGTTTCGTGACCAGCTAACAGCAGAGTTATGAGTTCATCGTGCAACTCTTCATCTGTCATCCCCTCACCCTGCTCATCGCGAGCTGAAATCATTAAGGAGAGGATATCAGTACGCTCACGGTCGTTTTGTCTACGCCTGTCCTGAATTTCGGCGTAGAGTAGCTGATCAATTCGCTCCTGGCGACGCCGAAAGCTTCCCCACGGACTCCAAGCCCCTAAATCCTTTTGCAAGAACTTAAAGAACAGCATAGACGCCCGTAAAGGAGAAACTGTCAGATCCATCATCTCTGCTAGCAGTTGTCTCAGTTCCTCATAACGCGGTCCTTCATTAAGACCAAAAACAGCTTGCAAGATGACTCGCAGACTTATTTCTTGCATCGATTCCCTGACACAGAAGGGCTTGCCAATAGTCCACTGACTGCTGACTTGTTTGGCGAGGGTACAAATCAAATCGCCATAGGCTTGCATCCGTTCGCCATGAAAAGGGGGGGTTAAAAGCCGTCGCTGACGCTGGTGGCTAGATCCATCCAACAAAAGCATAGAGTGTTCTCCGACGAAGACTTTTCCCAGTCCATTCCCTCGACCAGAGTCAAACAGTTTAGGATCAGCTGTGAAAATTTCTTGAATTGCTTGCGGATTACTGATGAACACCGCTTCGGGGTAGAGATTTCCCCACCGGGCGGTGAAGAAATCTCCGTAGCGTTGGAAAGACGTTTCCATATAACCTAAAGGGTCAGCAACCCACTGTAATAGTTGCAACCAAGGGGGGGTTTTAGGTCCATCAGGTAATCTCATAGTAAATACCCCTACTTTAATGTCAAAAATTTATTCAAAGCTGTTACCATACTGGGAGGCCAACGCCGAACATTTGCCACCCACTTAATATCTTTATAGCGTTGATCAAGTCCGACTGCTGAGACCCAGTTACTCTCGGCTTCACCTTGTTTTCCCTGTACCCAATAGGCGGCGGTGATGGCGGCGCGCACATCGGCAAAGTTAGGATATTTCCGGAGAATATTGCGCATTTCGCGAATTGCTTCGTCTACTTGACCAGTTTCATACAAAGCAAGGGCGTAGTTAGCACGGGCAAAGGCAAAATTTGGGGCAACTTCAGCGGATTTTTTGTAATCTGCGATCGCCTGCTCCCATTTCCCCAAACCAGCATTGGCATTGCCCCGATTGTTGTATGCCATTGCATCTTTCGGGTCAAGTTCTAGAACGTGATTGTAATCTGCGATCGCCTCTTGCCATTTTCCCAAACCCTCCAACGCCGTACCACGATTCAAGTAAGGGTCAGTCACATTCGGGGCAAGTTCTACCGCCTTATTATAATCTGCCAGTGCTTCTTGCAACTTATTTTGACTAACTCTAGAATTTCCCCGGTTACTCAAAGCAGCTGCATTATCCGGGGATTGCTCAATAATCTGCGTCCAGTAACGTTCAGCTGTCGTAAAATCACCTTTATCTGTAGCCGCAAAAGCCTTTGTCGCTAACTCATCGCGTTGCTGTAACTGTTCTTGACTTAAATTGGGAGACTGAGTTTGTGCCATGACAACCTCACCCCACCCAAACACAAGCAACAGACTCAGAAAAATAACGATTAATCTCATTTTAGTGGTTAGTGGTTAGTAGTGAGTAATTAGTAGTGGGTAGTAGAAATTTTTAACAACTATCAAATGTAGAGACGCGCTATGGCGCGTCTCTACAACTACCTACAAACTTAAGGCAATAATGACAATTGTTCGTTTGGGGGTTTAAAACCCAAATGCTTGTAAGCTGCTGGTGTCGCCACCCTACCACGGGTTGTCCGGCTTAAATAGCCAATCTGCATCAGATAAGGTTCATAGACTTCCTCAATGGTTTGTGTATCTTCACCCGTCGCTGCGGCGATTGTTTCCAATCCCACTGGACCACCGTTAAAGTTTTCAATAATCACACTTAACATCCGCCGATCTGTCCAATCTAAACCGCAGGGATCGACTTGAAAGAGTTGCAATGCTTCTGCTGCCACTTTTTCGTTAATTTCCCCAGATAATTTGACTTGGGCATAATCACGGACTCGCTTGAGTAATCTATTGGCAATACGCGGTGTTCCCCGCGCCCGACGGGCAATTTCTGTAGCACCATCTTCTGTGATGGCTGTTTGGAGTAATTCGGCACTGCGCAGGACAATTTTGCTCAGTTCATCCACTTCATAAAATCTCAGTTTTTGAATTAAGCCAAAGCGATCGCGCAACGGAGATGTCAGCGCCCCAACACGAGTTGTTGCCCCAACCAAGGTATACTTTGATAAAGGTATGCTCCGAGTTTTGGCGCTGGAACCTTTACCAATAGTAATATCTAGGCGATAATCTTCCATTGCCGGGTATAAAATTTCTTCGCTCATCCGCGACAGGCGATGAATTTCATCGATAAACAGAACATCTCCTGGCTTCAGATTTACCAGTAGCCCGACAATATCCCTGGGACGTTCTAAAGCTGGCGCACTGGTAATTTTGCAGTTTACTCCCATCTCGGCTGCTAATATCATAGCCATTGTGGTTTTCCCCAATCCCGGAGGACCGTATAACAGCAGGTGATCCAGCACCTCGCCCCTAGACTTCGCGGCTTTAATGGCAATTTCTAGTACGTCCTTTAAATCTTTTTGCCCGATGTAGTCAGCAAATCGGTGCGGTCGTATACTTTCTTCTTGCTTACCTTCATCAACAGCTGCTTCGGGTTGTAAAAGATTTTCCTTTGGAGGGGATGAAGCAACCGGACGACGCTGCTTTGGTTGTCCGTTGGGTTCTGGGGGCTGTTTTTTCGAGGAGATAATCGCCATAGTTGCTGCTGTTAATCAGTATACGATTGCACCAGGAGTCTTTCGGGGGTAGGGCGTAAGGGTGTAAGCGAACAAAAGTGCAATTGACTCTTAAGAGTTGACAATGCTAAATTTTTCAGCGCTTACACGCCCATTTTCCTACACCTCTACACCCTTATTTTCTCCTGCCCCCTTACTCACGTACGAAAATTTTGTTTCTGTAATACTCTCGTCAATTTAAAATTTAGATTCCGGGTAATCACAACAGGAGTGTAAAACGAAGGAATGCTAGCTAAAAGAATCTTACCGTGCCTGGATGTGAAGGCGGGACGAGTTGTCAAAGGAGTTAACTTTGTTAACTTGAAGGATGCAGGCGATCCGGTAGAACTGGCAAAGGTTTACAACGATGCAGGTGCAGATGAGTTAGTGTTTCTGGATATTACAGCCACTCATGAAGACCGGGGCATTATCATCGACGTAGTGTACCGAACTGCCGAACACGTCTTTATTCCCCTGACTGTAGGTGGTGGCATCCAATCCTTAGAAAATGTTAAAAATCTTTTACGAGCTGGAGCAGACAAGGTTAGTATTAATTCTGCGGCGGTACGTGAGCCAGATTTTATTAATCGAGCAAGCGATCGCTTTGGCAACCAATGCATAGTCGTTGCTATTGATGCCAGACGACGACTAGACCCCAATAACCCTGGTTGGGATGTATATGTCCGTGGTGGAAGAGAAAATACTGGCATTGATGCCCTATTTTGGGCGCAAGAAGTTGAAAAACGTGGCGCAGGAGAACTCTTAGTCACAAGTATGGATGCTGATGGCACTCAAGCAGGTTATGACACAGAGTTAACTCGGGCAATTGCTGAAGCCGTACAAATTCCAGTGATTGCATCTGGTGGTGCAGGTAATTGCGAACACATCTATACCGCCCTTACAGAAGGTCAAGCAGAAGCAGCATTACTTGCCTCGCTTTTACATTACGGACAATTAAGCGTTGCTGAGATTAAAAGTTATCTGCGCGATCGCCAAGTTCCGGTGAGAATGTAATCTCCAGTAACAAATCTTTATCTAACCAAAGATAGACCAAAACTAGAGTATTTCAACACAGTTCTTGAAAATGATGTTAATATAAATTAACTAGATTTAAGAAATATTAAAAAATATGTTGATACCTATTTTAGTTTTTGATGTAGCGCTAGTAGCCTGGTCGCTGCACCTGATGGAAAAGGCATATGAGAATAAAGAATTTTCCTTAATGTTAGCTGGTACGCTGGTTGGCTTAGCGGCAGCTGCCATGCTAGTGGTTTACTTCCTGATGGGGCATTGTATGAGCTACTTGCTGCAACTATCTTGAATTGACAATTGCGCTCGGCTATTTGCTAATAGCAGTAATTAGCAATTAGCAAATAGCCAGTCTTTAATTAGCAGTATTGACAAATAGTAAATTTATAAACTAAAATTTCTAATGCACGATAGTGCGGGGTTATAGCTCAGTTGGTAGAGCACCTCAATGGCATTGAGGGGGTCAGCGGTTCGAATCCGCTTAGCTCCATGTAGGCTGATATTATGACGTTTTTTGGCGACAGCAAGTATTACTTGCCAAGAATGGTCATATGTTGCCTTTAAGTATTACTTTATTTTGTCAGCGTTAAAAGATTTACTAATTGCTCTGGGCTAGGGTTGCACTTGACGTGGTGGTAGTCGCTTCCTTAATTTTTAGAGTCCCAACAACTGTAAGCTTCACAAAGAAGCAAATTTAATACCATTAACCACAGAAAATTGTTACCAGAAAAACAGCCAGGAGAGTATATCCGTAAATTGGGTGAGGAGCGACGCCAGTCAGCAATCCTGCTTTATGCTCTTGCAGTGGGTGTTCTGATTGGTACAGTGCTGTTATTCAGTATCTTAAGGACTTCTTCCTTGAAAGTTTTGCTCTCGCTAGGGGGATTGGTAGGCTCATACTACCTATACTGCAATGGGCAACACCTGGTCAAACGAGCTGGTGATGCTCAACGTGGTGCTATAGCCGAAACCGAAGTAGCTGCATTATTGCGTTCCCTGGAACGTCAAGGATGGCAAGTAGAATACAACATACCAATTAAGAGATGGGGAGATGCCGATGTGGTATCGCACTCTCCCAAAGGCAACTGGTACGTAGTCGATGTCAAATCCCACGGTGGAACCAAAGTTTATGAAAGCGATCGCCTGCGAAAGCGCTACGGCAGAAACACCTATGATTTTAAAGAGGGCGATTTGATTGAAAAAGTCAAAGGTCAAGCAAAAGAAGTGAGGCGCAATATATTTAATGGAGCAAGATGGAAATGAGCGATAAGTTTACTAACGGTCATGCACTATTAATTGGCGTGGGAGAGTCTGCTTATAGTAAATTGTCACTACCAGTAACTGTCAAAGATACTCAGGCAATTTATGCTGCTTTAATTGACTCGGAACTTTGCGCCTATCCCGATAACAAAGAGCATATTCGGGTGCTAAATAATCAGGAAGCAACGAAGGCAGCTATTGTGGATGGATTGAATTGGTTAAAAGGAAAAGCAGAATCCGACCCAAATGCAACCGTATTTGTTTACTATTCAGGACATGGCTGGGTACATGAAGAAACCAAACGCTATTACTTACTACAACATGATGTTAAGCCTACCAAGCTTGCCAGTTCTGCACTATCAGCAGAAACTTTCACCGATGCATTGCGACAAATTCAAGCTGAACGTTTGTTAGTCGTCATTGATAGCTGTCATGCAGCAGGAATGGCAACTTCTAAAGAGGCAGATGCTGAATTAGAAGAAGAATTTGATGATTTCCTCCGAGTTGCCCCATCTAAAGGCTTTATTGATGAGTTGAAACAAGGTGAAGGCAGAGTTGTTTTTACTTCCTCCAAAGGACAGCAAAAATCTTGGATAAAAAATGAATCAAGCAGCATCTATACTTATCACTTTCTCGAAGCTTTGCAAGGTGCAGGAAACAAACCTGGTGATACAGAAGTAAAAGTTTCTAATTTAATGAATCATCTGGGTAAAGCAGTGCCTGAAAGTGCTCGTAAGCTGTACAACACAGAGCAAATTCCTCATTTTGACATGGATGCTGGAGATTTTGTGATTGCCAAGCTTCGGGGTGGTAAGGGTTTACCCGATAAAGGATGGGATGAGGTTAAGCCTCAAGCGATGCAAAAGATTAATAAAATTGCCGACGTGATAAAGCAAAATGGGAAATTTATCACTAATATCAATGAAGCCAGTAATTTTCACATCGGTGATGTTTACAATAAATAACTGCGGCAAGTGCGATAGGGAATGACTAATGGCTATCCCAGATGAACTGAAGGTTATTATTGAAAAACTTGCAGCAGGTATTGCAACAGATGAGGAAATTGAAGCCGTCCGCCAAGCTTGTAAAGGTAGTGAAAGGATATCATCCCAACTTGGGAAGTATGTCATCAATATTGAGCAGGGACAAGGAATACAGATTGGCGATCGCATCTATATAGAACTTAACAGTGAGGCACCGCAAGCTCCGATCCAGCTTCCAACGCTAAGCCCAGAAGCCCTACGGGAAGCTGTCCGTCAGTTTCTAGAAGACATCGAAAACACCTTCAAGTCCATTCACCTATTCCATACACCGCAGCCGATCACCCTAGAAGACCAATACATTCCCATCCAAGTCTCCCTAGAGCGTCGCTACCGCCATGAAGTAGAAAGCACTTGGAGCTATGCGGAATCGGAAGCTGATCTCAAACGTGCTTATGCTCTTAAAAGTGGAGACAACGAAAGCCCGCAGGAGCAGGTGAACTGGAAGACGGCGAAAGCCCAGCATAAAAATATCATTGTGTTAGCAGATCCCGGCATGGGCAAGTCTACACTGTTACGTCTGGAGGCGCTATCCACTGCCCAGCAAGCACGCCAGGAAATTGAGAACGGGCAAGAGTTGGATGTTGTTGTCTTTCCGCTCTATCTGCGGCTTTCGGATTTAGCCGATAGTCCGAAAGAAGAAGAAATCCTTGAAAGTGTGTCTCGCTTGATACAACTGGACTATCCGAAGATAGCACCAAATATTCTACTGTTGTTGCGAGAAAAGTTGAAAGTGGGGCAGTGCTTGTTACTGTTGGATGCTCTAGATGAGGTGCCACAGGAGAAACGCATTTCCCTCTCACAGAAGCTGAACCGCTTTGCTCAAAATTATCCTTGCCCAATTGTTAGCACATCCCGAATAGTCGGTTACTACAGTGGGGCATTTGTGGACGGGGTGAAGGAAGTGGAAATTGTCCCTTTTAGCCACCGGCAGACGGAGCAGTACGTAGAAACTTGGTTCCGCAATGCGGCGAGGTACTTGAATAATAATACTGTGTTGGCATCGGAATTGATTCGAGAGTTACGCAATAAACCCCAGATTCGAGGCTTGGCGCAAAATCCACTGCTGTTATCGTTAATTTGCAGTCTGTATCAGGAGAAAGGGCTGACATTGCCTACACGACGCTGGCAAGTTTATGAGAAGGCAGTGGAATACATATTGAGCAGATGGTGTATTGATAATCGTAGGCAAATTCCAGATAGTGCATGGGTGTCAGTCAAACAAGAGCTACTGGGAGAACTTGCCTATCAATTTAGCTGCGAGAGGAAGGAGATTTTTACTATGTATGACCTCCGCAGCAAGCTCGAAAAATATTTGGGAAATGAGTCTATCTCAACAGATTTCAGAAGTATTAGGACTTCCGATCTAATAGCAGAACTATCTGAAAAAGATGGCATCTTGCAAAAGTTGAGTAGAGATAGAAAGCAATACTTGTTTCTGCACCGGACGTTCCAGGAGTATCTAACAGCCTGTTACTTGAAGCACTCCATAGAAACAGACCTAAGCAGAGGTGTTTCTCTAGTAAGAAAATATTTCCGTAAATACGAATGGCATGAAACTTTAAGCCTTCTAGCAGGATTGCTGGACGATCCAATTCCTTTGCTCCAAGCTATCACTACAGAAAAGGACGATATTTTTTATAGTCTTTTACTGCTGGCGGGTCAGTGTATTGCTGAATGTGAAGATAAATCTCATCCCCTCATCCAAGAAATTATTGAAAGAATCTATAAATTATGGTACTCACGCCCGTCTATCGGTTTTTTTAGCTTAGCTGTCGAAAGACTCGCTTGTACGAATAGCACAATGTTAGAAAAATTATTACGCCAAGCACTAAAAGACGGTTCTAAAGAGGTTAGATGTGGGGCTGTAAAGATTTTAGGGAATATTGCTACTTCACAAGTTACTGAACACCTAATTACAACTATTAAAGATGACGATGTTTCTGTAAGATTTTGGAGCGCCCTATATTTAGGCAGTATTACTGAAGAAAAAGCAATCACAGAATCTTTAAGACAAGCGCTAAAAGAAAATAATGCTAACGTAATAAAAGTTATTTTTTTAGTTTTAAGTAAGAATAAGAACGATCAATTTTTAATAAAAGTAATTACCAGTTTAATGATTCCTGTAGATGATTATATTATCGAAAATTTTATTATAGGAAAAATTTTTGACTACATTAAGAAATCTGTGATTATTTTTGAATATCATAAATTTCATTTAAATAATTTTCAGAGAATCAATACTTTTTGTTTTGTTAATTTTTTACTAGAATGTTTTAAATTTCTGCATGGCTCTTTTATAAAAGAAGCTATAACTTTACTGGGAGACTTGGATGATTTAAATGCGCTTGCAGGGTTAACGAGAGTGTTGCAACCCTTAGACAAGGATATTAGAAGATGGGTCACACAAGCTTTGGCAACCATAAAGGATTCGCAATTTATTCAAGTACAAATCCAAGATACCTATGATTATGATTATGACGATGAAAGTGAACTTAGTAAGAAACTAGCTAAAGAATTAGCAAAAATTGATAGTCAAGAAGTCACAGAGAAAGTAATCCAAAAACTTTATATTCGTTGTAGCGAAGTCAGAAAGAAAGCCGCTATTGCTCTAGGGAAACTTGGTAATTCACAAGCAGTCGATATCTTGAGCCACACTCTTAACGATTCAGATAGCGAAGTCAGAAGGGAAGCCGCTATTGCTCTAATTAAAATCGATAATTTACAAGCAGTTGAAACATTAAGGCAGGTTGTAAACAATTCGGATAGCAAAGTTAGACGGGAAGCAACAATAGCTCTGGGAGCAACTGATATACCTCAGGCGATTGAATTACTCACTCAACTTCTCAATGACCAAGATGGCGACATCAGATTGTGTGCAACCACAGCCTTAGGAGAGATTGGTAGTTCCCACGCTGTAGAAATTTTAATCCGCACTCTCGGTCATCCAGATGGTGACGTCAGACGAGAAGCTGCTGCGGCTTTGGGAGAAATTGGTAGTCCAGAAGCGGTTGACGCCTTAATTAACGCTCTCAAGCATGAAGGAAATAACGAAGATAGAAGGTGGATTGCAGCAGCGCTCGGAAAAATCAAATGGGCAGCAAAAGACTTAAAAAATCATAGAAATACACAAATAGTTGAGAGTTTAATTCATACTCTTAACGATTCTGACAGTTATGTTAGAAGATGGATTGCAGTTACCTTAGGTAAGATTCGCCATTCTAAAGCAGTAGAACCATTGATTGGCGCTCTCAGTGATCAGGATATCAGCGTTAGAAAACATGTTGCGATCGCCTTAGGCAGAATATGCGACCCTAAGGCAGTTGTAGCATTGGTTAACGTTATCAAGGATCGAGACAATGAGGTGAGAGAACAAGCCATTTTGGCTTTAGCGAGGATCGGCGATCCGCGAGCGACAAAAGCTTTAATTTCAGCTTTAAGTTCTCCGGATAACAATTTCAGAATGGGGGCTGCTGCTGTTTTAGGAAAGATGCAGTGGGGTATATATGTCATTGTGCAAACTTTTAATAAAATTCGCATACCTAGAATCTTGCCTGTATTTCCATCTTTAACGTCTCCATCTAGAAATTTTCAAGTGTTACCTCCTATTACTTTAAGAAAAACTGAAGATGTACAAGTATTTTCAGCAATAATCCGCGCTCTCGATCCTCCAGACAGCTGTGTAAGATGTCGAGCAGCAACAGCTTTAGGAGAGATAGGTGATTATGAAGCGGTCAAATCATTAGTTCGAGCGCTTGTCGATCCAAATAGCGATGTTAGGGGACGAGCAGCAGCAGCTTTGGGAAAAATTGGTAGTCCACAAGCAATTAAAGCCTTAATCCAAGCTCTAAGCCATCCGGATAGAGGGGTACAAAAAGAAGCTGTAGCAGCCCTAAAAGAGCTCGGTACATCAAAAGTTCTAAAGAGTATTACGCACTCTCCTAAGATAGACCTTTACGATCCTGATGTATATACCCTGGCAAGAATACTAGCGATTAAAGCTAGCATGAGCGAGCAAAAAGATAAATTTTTTCCTGTTTATCCTACAAAAGTTCAATGAATTGATATATCTGTCGTTATCTGCTATGAATTTGTTTGAACTTTTTCTTTGCTATAAGTAACTAACACCCATGCTTCTCCTTTATGATGCGAATTTGCTCTCGAAATTTAGCTCCCTTTTCAGGATCAACCATGTAAACAAAATTTGCAAAGCCCTGAATTGAGGCGATGAGATCCTCGGACTTCCCCCAGTGTTTACCCTCTAAACCATCTTTCTCAATTTGATAAAGAGTTGCACGAAAACGTTTCAACTTTTGCCTAGAAATACTGAGTTTACTGTTGACTACAATACCAGTAACTTCTAGCCGATTGCATTTACGCAGAATTCTGGTCTTGTCTTTGTTGATTTCAAAACCCTCATGTCTCACAATCGATTCTGTCTGCCTAAGAATATTGCAGATATTGCATAGGCTTTCATTAGAAGCTGAAAAGGTGAGGTCATCAGCATAGCGAGTATAACGAAATCCAAAGCGCTCACCCATCTGAGTTAATCGTCGGTCAAGACGGCGGCATATCAGATTCGTAATCATTGGACTTGTTGGTGCGCCCTGTGGCAAATAACTGCGATGGTTTACAAAGGTGACAGTACAAAGTAAACCAAAGATTGTTGAAGCTGACTCTGAATATCCAAAAGACTTGAAAAGACCCTTAACACGCCTATAGGAGATAGAAGGAAAAAAGTCTTTGATATCTATATTAATAAGTACATCTGCTCCCACATGAGGCTCTGCATTTGTCACAATTGAGCGGCGTTTTCCAAATTTTATTTTGCTGGAGGACAAGCTAAGAGTCAACAGATAAATTGTAGATTTTATTCTTCTCCAAAAATTGAAGAGATTACCGAAATGTCTTGGTTCTAAATGTTGTAGCGACCGTAAGAAATCATTTTTCCCATTAGTTTCTGTCTTTATTACTCTGCTACTACGAAAACCATGGGCAGCATCGTGAAGAGAAGAGTCTAGCTTCTTTAGAATGTTATTTAGAATCCAATACTGTGCATCTTTGAGACGTCGTGTAGGAGCAGAAATAACTCGTTCCCCACCTGTCTTTTTAGGAATATAAAAGCGAATATAGTGATGTTTCGTTGCTGCGTCTAGTTTGGGCGAGAAAACCAACAGACGTAGCTCTTCTAAGTCAACTTCCATTGCTTGAGAGATCCCCCGGAAGGAATTGCATTTAGGCAACCCATATTTCCGTAGTATTTCCTCGTTACCTTGTTGGTTTCGCTTAGCTTTACCCTGTAATTGCTTTTGCTGCCAGTAGTTTTCTGCCACAGCATTTGTCTCTTGCCACCATCTATTTAGTTGTTTCTCTATGTCTTCATCATCTTCATAATTGTCGCCAGAAGTTCCCCTTGGATTAACTTGCATTCACCCACCCTTTCTCTCATTCCTCACACTAATTTTCCAGGTCAAGTACAAATAACTGAGTTACTCAATGTGGAAATTTGAACGTAAAGTAAAAGAGGGTAAGCATAACAGTTAGCAGGTTTCCCCTTCGTGAACATCGAGTTCACCAAAGCTAAAATTTAGCGTTAACTTGATACATGGACGGCGATCCACCGCCCAGATTGCAAGGTTGTTTTTCCTACCAAGTTATGCACATTACCCTCATATGTAGTATAACAAGCAGATGTTTCAAAAGTTGATTATTGATGATATGAAGCAAAATCTGAGCGTCCATGGCCACACTCTCATGCAGTATTGCCTCATTTTATCTCTGATCTACTCTCTACACCCTGCACGAAGCACATCGAGATTCTTGCCCCAATTTGCATACGTGTGACTCAGTTTTTTAAGAGCGTAAGTTAGGGCAAGTCTTTAGTCTTGCATTTTCTCTATCACCCTATCAAAATAAGCATATCTAACTACTATGAGTCAACAAGTCTACCAATAGACAGTTGTTTGCATCTTTCTAAGTAATTTCCGCAAGCGCTTCCCTAAAAATTTGCAATCCTGGTAATCTTTCTCAGATGTATTTCCGTTTTCTCTGAATTCCTGATCAGTTCAGCTTAAAAATTCCGCAAATGTACTATATGTAATACCGGGTGTTTGATTTTATTCTAGGTATTTAACCAAGAAAAAGAGTGTAGGAAAGTGACCCAACCAAAGTTCGCCAATCGAGTTCGTTAGAGGAGAATTTAAGGAAGAGCGATGCCAAAAAATGAGCGGGAAAAAATACGCCACCTGTTGGTTATCAAAGACCTTCAAGGACAGCGAACTATCCCCCTTCAAGAGGCGACTTATTCTCTCGGGCGGGATTTGAGGAATGGTATTGTTCTACGTTCTCGGTCAGTTTCTAGGCAACACGCAATTCTATTACGGGTCACTGTTCCAGAAACGGATCAATATGCTTTTCGGATTATTGATGGGAGCTTTAAGGGGAAAAGAAGTACAAATGGCTTATTTGTAAACGGTACAAAATGCTTTTCTCATGACCTGATGCATGGAGATGTGATAGAGTTTGGCAACAATCAAGTTCAGGCTCAATATTATATCATTTCTAACATCTCAGAACAAGCTTTTTCTGAATCTTGTGAAGCTGAAGACATATCTAGGTTGATATTGGAGCAAACCAATTCAGCTAATGCTTTTGAAACCCTAAGTTTCCCTCCTAATACCGCCCTTGAAGGAGCGGGTGAAATCGCCTTAACTCGTTTAGCGTCTTTTCCTGAACTCATCCCCAATCCGATTATTGAGATCGATTTGGAGGGAAGCGTCACTTATCTCAATCCCGCTGCTGCACGCAAATTTCCCAATCTTAGGGAAGCACGTCAGCAGCATCCCATATTGGCAGGGGTTCTCACCGCAGTTCAAAATGACCAGGAAAGTTCTTTTGTTCGGGAAGTGGTAGTTGGCACAGAAGTTTTTGAACAATCAATTCACTACCTTGCTGAAAGTGATTTAATCAGGACTTTTATTATTAGAGACATTACAGAACAAAAGCAAGCCGAAGCCGAATTACGCCAACGCGATCGCTTGCAGCAAGCAGTTGCTGAAGCCACAAATTATCTACTGGCAGAATTGAACTACGAAATAGCTGTTGACAAGGCTCTTGCTGTGCTGGGCGAAGCTGCTAAAGTGGATCGCGTCTACGTGTTCGAGAAGCATCCTCATGTTGCAACAGGTGAGATGGCTTTGAGCCTAAAGTTTGAATGGACGAGTTCCGATTATCAACCTTCGCTTCAGTACTGGCAAAACCAGCCTCAGCAGACTTCCGCACTCGCTCGCTGGAACACAGTTCTTGAAAGTGGAAACTCGATCAGCGGACTGACCGGAGAATTTCCCACTGCTGAACGAGAACTTCTCACTCAATGCGGCATTGCGTCTCTGCTTTTAGTACCTCTGCGGTTGGATGAGAAATTCTGGGGTTATCTTGGTTTGGCTGACTGTTCCTCACAGCGTCAATGGTCAAGGCATGAAGAATCAACTCTCTTAACAATGGCAGCCAGTATTAGTGGTGCTAAGCAACGTCAGCAGGTGGAGCAAAAGATTCGCTACCAGGCGCTGCATGATTTGTTGACTGAGTTGCCCAATCGCCTGCTATTTGGCGAGCTGCTTTCCGTTGCTTTAGCCAATGCAGATCGGAGTGAGGAAAGTTTAGCTGTGATATTTCTCGACTTGGATCGCTTCAAAACCATCAATGACTCTCTTGGACACACCCTCGGAGATCAATTATTAAGAAGCGTTGCTCAAAGATTGCGAGATGCCCTCAGAACAGGGGACACTGTTGCCCGTTGGGGAGGAGATGAATTTACAATCCTATTACCTCGCATTCATCAAGTTGAAGAAGTCGTCCCTGTAGCCCAAAGAATTCTGCAAGCATTTGAGGATGCCTTCTATCTTGAAGGAAACGAACTTCACGTCACTGCCAGCCTTGGCATTGCTCTGTTCAATGACGATAGTCGTGATGCCGAAACTTTAATCAAACATGCGGATGCTGCTTTGTATCAAGCCAAAGATGCCGGCAGGAATAACTATCAGTTCTACACCACTTCCCTAAGTACCAAAACTCCCAATCTCCTAATTTTAGAGAAGAGCTTACGCTATGCCTTGGAACGGGAAGAATTAGTCGTATACTACCAACCTCGAGTGAACATTGCAACGGGAAAAATTACTGGTATGGAAGCTCTATTGCGGTGGCAGCACCCTGAGATGGGATTGGTGGCTCCCAATGTTTTCATTCCCCTTGCTGAGGAAAGTGGATTAATTATCCCCATTGGCGAGTGGGTTCTGCAAACAGCCTGTAAACAAAATAAAGCCTGGCAGGAGGCGGGATTTCCTCCTCTGACAATGGCTGTCAATCTTTCTCCCAAACAGTTCCGCCAACCCAAACTGGTGGAGACTGTGGCAATGATTTTGAAACAGACGGGGCTAGATCCGCACTTTTTAGAGTTAGAAATTACCGAAAGCACCGCTATTGAGAATTTAGATTTTACTACAAATGTGTTGCAAAAGCTAGAGACTATGGGCGTTTACCTCTCGATTGACGACTTTGGTACGGGTTATTCTTCCCTGTCACGCTTGCAACTATTGCCACTCCATATTTTAAAAATTGATCGGTCGTTTATCCAAAATTTAACAACTGATTTCAAAGTCGCTCAGATTGTCAAGGCGATCGTTGCTTTGGGGAATAGCTTGGGCTTGAAACTCACCGCTGAAGGGGTAGAGACGCAAGAAGAACTCGAGTTCTTAAAATCTATCAACTGCGAGAATGTACAAGGTTTCCTGTTCTATCGACCGCTTCCTGCCGAAAGAGCGACAGAAATCCTCATAAATGGAGGCGCAACATAACAGCATCAAGTTTTCCCCGTGGAGTAAAGATAAATTTGGATAAGCGCCTTTCTAAGGCAAATATAGTCGTTTTCAATTGAGCTTGTAGGGGCAGAGGATGTGCCCCTACCTTGTGGTGCATACAACTGAGAACCGCTATAAAGGCGGCGATCGCCAGAAACTTTCTCTTATTGACATCCCAAAGACTCACGCGTGGAAACACCAGTTTTAGAATTCACCCCACTTGCCTCAGCACAAAGTTTTTTGACTTCCAGACGATCTAAAACTGCATTGCTAAAATCAGCGCCTGTAATGTTTACATTATCAAAAGTAGAACGCAACATCATTGCGTTTGTAAAAATTGCATCGCTTAAATCAGCGCCCTTGAAGACGACCAGGTAAGCTATGCCATCACTAAAATCTACACCATGCAAATTTACTCCCTGCAATACCGAACCGTTAAAAACGCCACCACGCAAATCAGCATCGCTAAAGTTAGCGTTCTCCAGAATGAGATTACTATACTCTTTTCCAATCAAGCTTTGACCAGAGAAATCCTGACCTTTGAGTGCATTGCCTGCAGAACGGCTGATACTGGAAGAACTTGCTGCTTCTGCCGACAAGGGAAACAAGAAAAGAACTATAGCTAAGACCAACCCAGCTAGAACTTGCCAATATCTCATAATGCCAATTTAATAAATCTCAACATTTTATTATTAAACCTTATTAAGAAACCCGATTTCTTCAAGAAATCAAGTTTCTCGGCTGGCAGCCCCTCATAAATTTTCAAACATCCTCTTAGGAATTCCAGACCAACTTTGCGGTACAGCCTGGAATTATGTAAAATTATTTACAATTAACTTTAACAACAATCACAACGGAGAGTGTATTCCTAAGGTAGACTTGGGAATGAAACATTCTCTAGATCCTACCTTTAACCAATCTCCTCATATTGAGTTGAATGTGGCAACTTATCTCCGTTTTCCTGTTGCTCATCGTTACTGTTATCAAAAGCACTATAGCTAGTATTAGTACTCATGTGATCCATGTGTGGCGTCTTAGCACACACTAGCAATAGCGCACCCAGAATAAACAGTAACCCACAAATTGATGCAGTTTGAACCCAAGAAATTTCCAGCACTCCGTGAACAACCACTTCTCGCAGTACAGATACTATTGTTACCTCCACAGCCACCCCTACAGCGACGCTATGCTCCTGCAAGTAGACTATTAGCAGTCGGAATAACTCGACCAAAATCAACAAAAATAGTATTTTTGCAGTTACTTGTTGATGATCTAATGGCAGCACGAGATTGGTAAATATCTCCCATAACTCCATAACCATATAGGCAAACAAACCCAAACACAGGACAATCACAATTAAGTCTTGGAAAGCCTCCATGTTACGAACAATTCGTTGTCTGTCAATCCAGCGATTGCGAAATAAATATTGACTCTTCTGGCGCTTTTTCATTTGCATTTTCATTCTCATAAGCACAACTACAGAACAATTTAGTCAGTCCACCTAATGCTATTAACAAGAATTCAGGTTGTCGAGAATTATTTGAATCACAAGCCTCAGACAAAAGTCATTTGCCATTGCTTGCAAAATCTCTTCAAACAAACATTTTCGTGATTTTATTTAGGCAATAAAATCGCGGAATGCCATGAAAATATAGCAGGCACAATCTCTGAGAGAGGTGTCGTAGAATAAACACTTTTTATCTCTGATGAGAGAGTATTTGATACCAAAACTTGGGTAAGTAGGTCAACCTAATTAAACGTAATATCATGTCCGGCTAATTAGTTATGATTCCGACGTTGACTGCACCCCACACGCCAGTCGCCTAGGTCGGGAAACCCTCCAAAGGGCGCTGGCTCCCCTTTATCCCCTCCCCCTTCGGGTTCGCCAGTCGCCTACGGCGGGAAACCCGCCTGCAGCGCTGGACTCACCGCTCGCGGTTCGGGGACGTGAAGCGTAGCTTTACGGGGGACTCGGGGCCCCCTCTGGGGATAGGGGGAGGGGGTTCTTCAGGAATGATAAGTAATCAACCGAACCTGATATAAGACCTCGCTTCCATTCCTCTCCCCTTGTAGGGGAGAGGCTTTGACTCTCCCCCGGACCTTATAGGGAAGGGGGCTGGGGGGTTAGGTTTATTTTATGTTTTTTAAGGTTGACCTACTTACAATCCCTTCTAATTTTATAGCTTACTTTGTTAGACCGATGGCTTTCCAAAAAGTAGAGCAGACTCGATGCTTAAGCTGCTATGTCTTGCCCAAATTCGCTCAAGAATCTGAACGCCTTCATAGCTTAAGCCTCTCTCAGTTCACAATTCCCCTGCAAGACGTAAAGCATTCTCAATTAAAGGCTTTGCAATGCGAAAATCTACTTGCGCTAATGCAGTTAACAGCGGTTTCACCTCAGCAATGACACCTTTTTGTTTGGCGCGTAGCAGCATTCCCACTGTGCCAATAACTTTTAAACCTAATTGTTGAAAGGCTCAGATTCCCGACTTCTTCAAGAAGTCGGGAATCTTGTTGTTCACGAGTAAGTCTATGAATGTTCGTTTGGAATAATGCGCTAACTTTGCAGCTTGTCCTAATGATAGTTTTCCAGTTTCAAAGAGCTTAACTGCCAGCAGCAGTTGTGCTTCCTCAATGGAAATATTTGGGGGTAGTTCTATCGTTAATTGGTTGATATTTTTGTTTCTTTTTGGAAAAGAATCTAATTCATATCTCTTACTTTAGATAGGTGCGTTAACGCAATGTAACGCACCCTACGCCTGCTTAAGCTGCTATATCTTGCCCAAACTCGGTCAAGAACCTGAACGCGTTGACAACATAGGTGGCGCACTCTCTAGGAGAGGTGTTGTAAAACGATCGCCATGCGCTCGCTTTATCCTCATCGTACCGCTCCCTTCTTCCAGGATTACCTTCTAACCATGCCAATCGTACAGCGTGACCAATTAACACATCTAACACGATATATTCTTCGATGTGCAAGTTGGGGTTGTTGGATACAATTGCTGCCAATTCCATCAACGTCTCAATATTAACTTGTCGGTACTCTGGAGCTTCAATTTTATTCAACAGATGCTCTACCTGCAAGGCAAAATTCTTTTCCCCTGGTGTCATCTCCGCCAGAACTAACTGACTATCCAAGCGGTTGCGGCGCTCTAACTTATCACCAATCACCAAGCCTTTGCAATGTTCCATCAACAGCCAAACATTCTGGAAAAACTCTTTTGGCACGCGTCCCGTTGCTCCCTCGGCTTGGCGGAAGCGCCGCCAACCACCAGGGGCTACTTCTATTTCCTCAATAAGTCCTGGTTGCACCACCCAATCAATGTCACTTTCTTTTTGTTTGACGTGCAGAGATTCTTGCTGGCGTAACAGTTGGCTCATGCTACCGTATTCAAATAATACCTGACGTACCCGTGTTCTCACGTCAAAAGGCGAGAGTTGCATCAGGTGTTCGTATGCCTCATCTTGGGTGACATTAAGCTCGCGTGCCAGTTCGCTGGTAATCAAAAGGATGAAATAGCCCACTCTGAGTGTCAGGAGTCCTTTAAACAGTTCCGGTTCTGACTTGATTAAGTTACTCAGATTAATCAGAATTTCTTGAGTCAGAACGCGATCGCTGATATCCTCCCGACAAAAGTGATTGATTTTCTCAACAATTTCGCTGTGCGACAGTGGCAAAGTTATCAGCGAAGCTTCACTATAAGCTTTACCTACCGCAATTTGCTTACCGCGCACCACAATACTCGTCACCACGTCCGATAAGCCGATATCGCTCATTTGCCGCAACCCTGCTGCACGACGCACAACTGCCCAAATGCCCGAGGCACCTGCTTTGGTGTAAACTTCATCGAGCAAATCTGCCACCGTCACGGGACGCCCCGGTCCGCCAAAGCCTGTATCAAACTCTAGCCCTTCCAAACGAATCAAAGTCTGCAACAACTCAATTTGCTCGTAAAGATTTTCTGATGAGCGCAAAGAAGAAAGCAAGAATTTTAAGTTGGTTTCACACTCCATCTGGAATTCTTGAGTATGCTTTAGAGTCCAGTTTTTGTCTGGATTGTAAATCAGATAAGAGCAGCGAAGTGCAGCATCTTTGACGGAAGACTGAGAAAATTCAAAATCTTCTTGAAGAAAATCAACCCGTTGTGTTCCAGCCGTCAACATCAACTGATTAAGCCGCCCCAATTTCACCCGGACACCGTTACAAACACCATCTTTCAGTTCTTGTATCAGGGCAAGTAATGCCTCACTACCGGTTTCTAACATGGTGTGAGTTAACATTAAAGTGAGGATAGGACGCCCCAAATCAATCCAATATTTTTGAATGTAAGCAAGTTCACTTTTAATTTCATACACCAAAAAATGGTAATCAAGAGTTAAGTAGAAAACTTGAGCATCCAAAAACGAGGGCAGAAAGACAACTGTTTCGCCACGGAGGCGAAAAATTTTAGATGTTGTCAAACTCCGCAGACGCCGCACTGGACGCCCAGTTAAACCAAGTTTATCGTTGCGCCCAATTTGAGTATAAATGGCTGAAAGGTCGTCTGCTTGTCGAACCTGAATTGGTTCTACTTGCTTGGGCGTTTGCGTTTCAATGCCGTGAACTGCGAGTTTTCCTTGTAAATCCTCATCTTCTGCTAGTAAGGCGATTTGTACCAAAGGTTCCCGGTATTTTCCCATGTACAAATGCCTTCCCAAAGGGTCGATATCTCCAACCGCTATTAACCCTTCACTCAACATTTGACCAAGAAAATACAAACTCTGCGCCCATACTAAGGGAATATTTTCGTTAGGTAAACGCGGCTGACTTTGGGGTGCTAACTTCTCTGCCTCTACAAACTCTTCTGGGACATAATAAAGTTCTGGCAGCAGATGCAAGCCATCATGTTCAACTAATAAAGACTCTAAACGCTCTTGGTAATGTTTCACGTGTTCTTGTTCGCCACGAAACAAACCATCAAGAAATAAATAGGTGAAAAATAAAGGCCATTCACACTCAATATGCTCAAATTGTTTGAGTTCCAACGGTTCGTAGTGCAAGCGGTTTGTGTCTTCTAAAACTGTTTGGTGTCCGTCGCGCAGGAAACGCTTGCAACCGTATTTTCCTTCGAGTTTATTGATGATATCATTGCGGGTGCGATCGCGCAGTTGTACATCTTCTACGGCAAACGCCGGAAAACTAATCACACTCAACAGCGCCGCATCGATTTCTTTTGATGGCGATTCTCTCGGCAATAGAGATTCTAGCGTAATTCTGGCACGGGCAATTTCATCTGGCAATGCGTGAATCACCGATGCTTGACAACCATGTACGCCAAATAAATCCAAGCCATTAATCGCTTCCAATGCGGCTTTTGCCATACCCACAGAACTGGCGTTCAATTCTGCGTTGCCATGATTAATTTTATTGCCTCGTTCCCAAATACCGTAATCTGGAGTACGGTACGCTCGTCCAATATAATAAACCAAATTTTGGACGAAATTCACTTCGTCAAACGTGTAAATGATTTGCAATCCTGAAGCAGTCATCTGCGCCAATATCAGTAAAAATATTGACGTTGCATCAAGTTGCAAATGTCCCCATTCGTCATCGCCAACAACGATATCACCAGTTGCAGTATTATATTTGGCGTGTAAAGCATCCAAAGGCGATTGGGTATGCTTGAACTGCTCTACTTTAGAACTCTGACGCATCATGGCAAACAACAAACCCCGCATCAGCTTGACGACGCTGTGTTCTAACTCGTAGGCGCGTCCCTTGTCTTCATCAACCTTGCGGTAAGCAAGTGCCAACCCCCAAACCGCCAGAATGCTGTAAACGTTATCACGTACCCAAGCATCGGTATAATCACCGTGTGCGGTTATTGCTGTACTTGCAGGCAGCAAACCTGTAATCGGATTCTGACGGGCAAGGATGATTGTCTTGATTTGCTGATAATAACACTCAAGACGAGCTTGCAGTTGAGTCGCTGTTTTCATACTTGATTTTTTACGCTGTTTCCGGAATACAACCCTGAGACTGTGAAGTAAATTATGTTAGCACCAAGATTACTCTGTAGTAAGCAATGATATAGCAGCTTTAAGTGAAAAATGAATTTGTTGTCTCCTGTTAAGATACAAGCTAGTTTTTCAGTTTCTAGAATATACTCTAAATTTCATATTCTTTCAATTGTTTCTCAGTCGCTAGTCGATTCTCTCTTTCTAATTCAATGATTTTCATAATTATAAATCAGGGAAAAGGCAACAAATCACCACATAACAAAAATCATTATACAAAGGCTCGTTAAGTTGATAAAATAACACAATTAAAATTATTTTTATGAATCAAGGAGGTTTTTTATGTCTGTGCGTTATAACCAAAATAATTCTCCACTAGTAAAAGTTGTTTACTCTCAAGTTAAAGTCAATGGCAAGATTGAACTGGTACCACTAGAGTTATACGCCGATGGCTCACTTAAGCGGGTTGCATAAACTTGTTTATTATTAGTCCATAGTTCAAAGTGGGTCATTTAATAACTAAAATTTAATATTCCTCCTCGCATTATCCTCCCATAACCAAAGGTTGTGGGAGGTTATCTATATTGCTGGGAACCAACGCTCGTAAGATAGGTTTAACACTGTTTAATGTATGCCTTATGTGGAGAAAATATGCAGATAAAAGAAGTGCCTTTCACTCTTCGGTTTGGGATACTGAAGAAGTACCACACAATGGTAGAGGTGGAAACTTTTCACTGAGAGGAACCAGTGGAATTCATTGCATCAAAAGTCTTTTTTATGATTGAGGTACCAGACAGTAGCTTAAAATACGATTGCGAGACTAATGCTAAAATCTATGCTCAATCAGCAATTTGACATATTGGGAACTAGATGTTACTAACCACAAATCCCATCTATTTGGAGAACCTATTCAGGCGAGATATCAAAGTGAAGTTATTCTTCTGTGAAAATGCAAGTATTTCAGCTTTGGATTTTTCTGTCTTAATCATTGCGATCGCTGATATATTTCCACTAGTGATTACCAAATCATGACCAAAATAGTTCTGAATATCTAATGCTGTAGCTCCCAGGAGAGGGTCTTCGCGCGTGGTAGAGTGTGATGATAGTATTTTTTATTTTTTATTCTCCGGACGAAGTATTCAGTACTGAGAAAAAGATTGTATACAGACGATTTATTTAGGGAGAAAAAAAAGCTTTTTTTCCTTGTTCTATCCTCCGGTTCACCCGTGTGGATCGATTTACAACTCAGGATTCAGCACGCTATGTAGAAAATCTGATAGCTGTTATTGTAGAGCAGGATGAAATTGCTTCAACCGCACTTGGCAACTGCTTAGAGCGACGTTTGTCTAGCAAATACCTGGACTCTGATAGTAGTCCAATATGATGACACCGCCTCTATCTTTAGTATGTAAATAAAGGTTGTTGATCGTGAAGTAAAGATTTTAACTATATGAAGTTTCTTTGGAAATGAATTTGTACGGTTGACACAGATAGCAACAATAGTAGAATCTACTCAAATCAACAGGCATCAGGGCGATAGGAAATTCAGCAGGGTGCAAGCGGATTAAATTCCTGACACTGAATTTTCAGTATCTACCGGATTACACTGTCCTGAGTTAGGATTATTAATTAGCGATGCCATTGATTGGTAATCGATGTTGAATTTTTGAGATTTTATGGACCAAAGTCCACAAGATGGCAGTACCAACCTCCTCTGAGCTGTGAGCTTGTCTCCCAGCGCGGGGGAGACCATAGGAGGTTTTATGATGCTCATGCAGGATGTTCGCAATTCAGGTATTGACATTGCCGACTTAAACCAGCTCAAGTTGGATTTGAATTGTTTACAACCCGTGGATGCGGGAGAGTACATAACACAATTGCCCAAGCAACAACGGGCGATCGCATTCCGTTTACTCAACAAACATCAGGCAATTGATGTTTTTGAATATCTGCCAAAAGAAGTGCAGGAAGAAATCATAAATTCCCTGCATGATGTTCAGGTTGCGCAAATTGTCGAGGCGATGAGTCCGGATGAACGGGCAGAATTGTTTGACGAGTTGCCGGCTGGAGTTGTCAAACGCCTGTTACAAGAACTGAGTCCAGAACAACGGCAAGCAACAGCAACAATTCTCGGCTATTCTGAAGGCACCGCAGGACGCGTGATGACAACAGAATACGTGCGTTTGCGGCAAGGATTGACTGTCGGAGAGGCTTTGAGTAAAATCCGCTGCCAAGACGAAGATAAGGAGACGATTTACTACGCCTACGTGACAGATGATAACCGCAAGTTAGTGAGTGTTGTCTCGCTGCGACAGCTGCTGTTTACGTTTCCTGATGTTTTGATCAGAGATATTGCCAGCGATCGCGTGATCAAGGTGAAAACGGAAACACCCCAGGAAGAAGTTGCCCGAATCATGCAGCGATATGACTTAATCGCAGTACCTGTGGTTGATCGGGAAGATAGACTAGTGGGTATTATCACGATTGATGATGTGGTTGATATCTTGCAAGAGGAAGCCACAGAAGATATTCAAAAACTAGCAGGTGTGAGTGGAGACGAAGCAGCTTTGTCTCCTCCTCAAGTCACGATTCGCAAGCGCTTGCCTTGGTTATTGGGAAATATTGCGTTGTACATTGGTGCAGCTAGTGCGATCGCCCCTTTCCAAAGTGTTATTTCTCACGTACCTGTTCTGGCAGTCATTATGCCAATTTTATCTAACACCAGTGGTAATGTTGCTATTCAAGCCTTATCAGTGACAGTACGAGGTCTGGGTGTCGGAGAAGTGACACCGATGGATACCATGAAAATTCTCCGTAAGGAAATCCTAGCTGGGTTAGGCACCGCTATAGCTTTAGGTACTGCCCTCGGCACACTTTCATTAATTTGGTCGGCTGCCCCAGAAAGATGGGTATCTATAGTTGCAGCTACGGTTATGGTAGTGAATGTCTTCATAGCCGCCTCCCTGGGAACAGTGCTGCCAATGACTTTGAAGCGGTTAAACCTCGATCCAGCCTTAATTAGTGGTCCCTTGTTGACGACTACCTTGGATGCGATCGGGTTTTTGACATTCCTATCGATGATTTCAGTGGCGTTGCAAATATTTAAATAAGTGTGCATCCATTTGGAAGAAATTGTTAGTTGTTAGTTGTAGAGACGCAACCCGGCGCGTCTCTACATTGTGTTCCTGATAAGGATTCTGGTCTTATCTGAACGGTATTGAACTATGTTCACAATATGTGTTGGATGCCATTTTCGGCTACGTTAAGAAGAATGCAGAACGCAGAACCGCAGCGCGCGAATATCCCCACGGATGGAATCCGGGGGATTTGAGAATGGAAAAATTTTCTTTTTCTCTCGCATTTAAATTCGGGGGCAGCCATACCAATACTCAAAAACCAGAACTCTTGACTCATAACGAGAAAACGCGTTTCATATTCTGATCTCTGAGTTCTGTACCTATCGTTCTTTTTTGGTGATGTTTTTTACTTTGTTAATCTATCTTGCGTACTGATGGATTTACCGTCAAAAAAATAGTTGAGAGCAGCATAATGCCACCTGCAACACTGAAAAGAATTGTCAAATTTAAATCAGCTAAAACACCAGCTAAAGCATAGGAAAAAGGAGCAATACCAAAGGAAGAAAGCATCCCCAAACTCATAACTCTTCCTAACATTTCAGGTGGAGTTCGCTTTTGAATCCAGGTAATTCCTACAACAGTAAAACAGCCACTGCACAAGCCCAGTACAGCGATTGTTATACTAGCCAGTATTATATTTGGTATAAAACTAAGTAGGAACAGACCCAAACCTTGTATGCTAGCAAGACTAAGCATCAAAACTCCAAGCTTGGGAAGGTTTTTGAGGACTTGAGGCATCAGCGTTCCTAACAACCCACCACCACCCCAAGCGGAATTCATTATTCCTAGAGCAACAGCACCGCCTGGAAAACGACTATGAGCCAATGAAGTGATGCCGACTTGTAATGGACCAATAAAAAGAAAATTTAACATTACCAATACCAGCAAAACTGCTCTAAGAGCCGGATTATGCCATGCATAGTTGAGTCCCTCACCGATACCAGCAATTAAACTAATAGTCTTATTTGTTGAGGTAGGATTTTGAATAGATGAGTTATAAGCTTCTTTTAATTCCTCACGCAACACAGTCTCTTTAGTCGTCGTCACAGTATTTGACTTAAGACTGCTTTTCATCAGCAAAAGTGTTACGGTTGTAAAAATAAAAGTGGCAGCGTCAATTGCAAACGCTGTCTCAATACCGCTAGTTGCAATGAGCAAACCACCTAAAGCTGGTCCAATCAGCAGAATCAGTTGGGAAGTTCCTTGGCTCAAGGTGTTACTTGCTACCAACTGTTCTTTTGTCACAAGGCTAGGTATGATTGACTTTGCGGCTGGGATAAAAAAGCCATCTGTGATTCCAAAGCTGATAGCAAACAGATAAAGATGCCATAGTTGTGTTACTCGAAAGGCAACGATCGCCGTTAGTAAAATTGTCAGCACCACACGGAAGCCATTAGAAACAAGCATGACTAACCGGGGTGAGAAGCGATCGCTAACTACACCACCAATTAGCATCAACACAGCGCGAGGAATTGCAGCTGCCATTAGGACTGTGCCTAAGCTAACACCAGAGTTAGTTAACTGAATAGTCAACCAAGGCAATGCTATTAAATAAAATTGATCGCCAAGAAGCGAAACACTTTCACCTACATATAAAAGTAGAAAATTGCGTACAGTTAATGGTTGCCAAAGAGGAACCCGGTCTTTACTAGAAACTGTTTTCATCCTTCTGCCCTCTGCTTTTATTGGTCAATTAACATGACGTTGATAGCCTTGCCAATATTTTTCCCGCAGTTTGCCCTTTTGTAATTTACCACTTGGTGTTCTTGGTAAGGATTGAGTAAATTCAACACTTCTAGGTAACTTGAAATCGGCAATTTTACCCCGTACAGAACTGATAATATCTAGTGCGGTTGCCTTCATCCCTGGTTTTAAAACAATAATTGCTTTAACAGTTTCTCCAAAATCTTGATCAGGAACACCAATTACCGCCACCTCGGCTACTGCTGGATGTTCATATAAAACATTTTCAATCTCTGCCGGATAAACATTTTCACCGGCATAGCAAATCATATCTTTAACGCGATCGCAAATATAAATGTAGCCTTCTTCGTCAAAATAGCCTGCATCACCCGTATGAATCCAGCCATCTACTAATGTGTTGGCTGTAGCTTCGGCTAATTTCCAATAACCAATCATATTTGCAGGCGATTTGATACAAATTTCACCCACTTTACCTAATGGTACGTCTTTGCCCTCCTGATCTAAAATGGCTACTGACACGCCAGGAAAGGGTTTACCTGAAGATTTCAATCTGTTTGGATTTGTAGAGGTATGGGCATCCGCAGGTAAACACACAGCACAATTTCCCGTTTCGGTCATACCATAAATTTGTACAAAGTTACAGGCAAATGTAGCGATCGCCTTTCTTAATAATGATTCAGCAATCGGAGAACCGCCGTAAACAATGTATTTTAGTGAGGAAAAATCTGTTTTTTTACACTGAGGTTCAGATAACAGAACTTGAATCATGGCAGGAACCATACACGTTTTGGTGATATGGTACTTTTCGATAGCAAACAACACCTCAATTGCGTCAAAAGTTTCCAGCAAAATATTTTCGGCTCCAGATGCCAAACCACGGATAGCCCACCATAAACCTCCGATATGGAATGAAGGTAAAGTTATCAAGCTTTTATCTTTTGCGTTCCAACCGATCCAGCTTTTTCCTTGCTGAACAAATTCTTTGGCGATCGCAAAAAAACTATAATGCCCTAGTTGAACACCTTTAGGTCGCCCAGTCGTACCACTGGTATATATTTGTACAGCTACATCATTTGGTTGAATGGCGACATCAGGCTGAACATCACTATGTTGCTGCCACCAAGTATCATAAGTGAGCCAATTATATTCAGATTTTTCTAAGGCAATGAAGGTTTTAATACCATCAAGCTCATCTTTAATAGATTCAATCAACCGATGAAACTCAGATCCAACAAAAAGAACTTCAATGTTAGCATCTCTGAGAATATAGCTGATTTCTGGAGCAGCTAAACGCCAATTAATAGGCACTAAAACAGCATTGATTTTAGAACAAGCAAATAATATTTCATAACTATGAAGTGAATCTTTAGCTAATAATCCAACTCGCGATTGCGCTTCCACTCCTTGGGCTAAAAGAGCATTAGCGACACGATTACTTTGTAAATCTAGCTGTAGATAGGTGAGAGCATTATCCTTAAATATCAATGCTCTAGCATCTGGAAATTGGTGGGCTTGTACACGCGGTAAATCTGCTAATGTTGAAATTTCATCGTTATATATCATTGGTATTTTCCAAGAGTTGTGAAACGCAGAGGGACGCAGAGGTAAGCGCAGAGGGACGCAGAGGTTTTAGTTTTTCTGGTTGTTTAACTCAGGCGATTGCACAGTTAAAAGATATGCTTGCAATTCTTGTGCTAGTGCCGTAATGTGGGGAGGACGCATGATGGTGAAGTGGTTGCCATCTAAAATTTCTGTGTGAGTTGTGTTGGTAGTATACTGACTCCAATTGGTATGAGATAATTTGGCTGCAAGTTGTTGTGAAGCCCACCAAACATGAAGTTTAGCTTCAATTTGGGGTACACGGTGAATTCTTAGCAGTTGTTGGTGAATTTCTGTCAGCTCTAGCTGTTTTTGCAAAATCTCAATTGATACTTCCGTTGAGAGTAGATTTCGTTCTTCTCCCCAGATCTTCATCCGCCGCAAACGTTCAACATAGGGTAAACCTGTCAATTCGTCTCGCAATTTCTGCTGTTCAATAGCATCCAGCGTTATAAAAGCATCAACAAAAGTACCGCCAAATACCAACGCTAATTCGTACAATGGATCGCGTTCAAAAGTTGGTGCGTTGTCTGGAATTAAAAAGGAATCTACAAGTCCGACAAAAGCTACCCTCTGCCCTTGTTGCTCTAAGTGTTTAGCAATACTGACAGCAATTACCCCACCCATAGACCATCCCATGAGAAAATAAGGGCCATCAGATTGAGCTTGGCGAATAGCTTGAGCGTATTCAACAGCCATATTATCAATGCTGTTATGCTCTTGATCTGGGTTGTTGAGAGCGCAAGACTGGAGAGCATATACAGGTTGATCCAATCCTAGACAAGCAGCTAGATGTTGATACACCATTACTTGTCCCCCGACTGGATGAATACAGAACAACGGGGGTTGAGTTCCTTTTACCTGGATTGGAACTAAATATGTGGTTTTTAATGAAGCATCAGTATTTTTAGTAATAAAATTTGCTATCTCCGCCAGAGTTGGACGCTGGAAAAGTATACCAAGGGATATGTTTGTACCCAGTTTTTGATTAATTTTAGAGATCAGTTGCAACGCCAAAAACGAGTTTCCACCCAACTCAAAGAAGTCATCATGGATGCCTATGCGATCGCTTTGGAATACTTCAGTCCAAATTCTTGCCAGCAACTCCTCAAGCGGGTTGCGAGGAGCCACAAAAGTTTTTTCTAACTCTGGTATCCTGTGTTCAGGTACCGTAAGCGCCTGACGATCAACTTTGCCGTTAGGTGTGAGCGGCAGTGACTCTAACAACACGAAGATTGAGGGTATCATGTACTTTGGCAACTTCTGTTGTAAGTACTCCCGCAACTGCACAGAAATTGAGTTAGAACCGCGATCGCTTTTGGCAAACCACTGCTTAGTTTGAGTTAAATCGATTTTTCCACCCACAAAACTATAAAGCAGAACCTGACTTGATTCGAGCTTAAATAAATTTTGCAGTTCCTCAAATTCCAGGTAGCCAATTGGACATAATCCGATTTGGTTTTTTGGTGCAGAACTCATCAGCAACTGACCAATGTGACCTGCTTCTAAAAGACAGAAATCTTTTGCCAGTTCCCCATATATCGGGGCGATCGCACTTAGTTGTCCAATCAAAAATAGTGAAAAAGCTGATTGTTCAAAAAGTGGTTGATTACCACCATAAACACTGCTCTCAATTTCACTGGTGACACTAAGTAATACTAAACGGTGAGCGGCGGGATGATAGTAGTATATTCCTGCTTCAAGACCTTCGACTCGATTGGGTTTTATTAACAAATATGTCTGCACGGGATAGAGACTCCCGGCGGAAGGATAGTGATATTTCGGTAGAGGATAATCATCCAGTTTCATCTGCTGCAAGCAGCTTAAAAACTGACTAAGCTGTTCCAAGGAAATAGGTTGAGGCAGAAATTGCCGATAACTCTGACGCTCAAGGTAAGCTTGGGTGAGTACTTCATCAAACTCTGGTTGGGGCAATTGTATGCTGGGTAGAGAAGATTCTAGCTGTCGTAATCCGGGTTGCTTAAGTTTAAATTCGATGCGTTCTCCAGGATCGGTCAAGACTCCTTCAAGTTGACGGGGTTGGTAAGCTTCTGCTGAGTTTTGAGCTGATATCAACTCGCTATTAGGGACGACATAAGCCACAAGTTGCTTATTCTTTTGTGATTCTCCCACCGCAGTAACCACCGCCTGTTTAATAGCGGGATGTTGTTTCAAAGCTCCCTCAATTTCCCCGAGTTCAATCCGGTAGCCATTGATTTTGACCTGAAAATCTTCCCGACCCAAAAACTCAATATTGCCATCGGGTAAATAGCGTCCCAAATCACCAGTTTTATACAATCGCTCCCCGGTAAGTGGATGAGTCATAAAGCTGGCGTTTGTCTTTTCTTCATCCTGCCAGTAACCTTTTGCCAGTCCAATCCCTGCAATATAGAGTTGTCCAGTCACCCATACGGGACAGAATTCTAATGCTTCATTAAGTACATATAAACGCTGATTATTCAGTGGTTTACCGTAGGGAATACTTTTCCAATTGGGGTCAACTGTCTCAATTGGATAGTAAATCGACCAAATGGAAGCTTCGGTTGCTCCTCCCAAACTGACTATCTGCACATTTGACCACAGTGCTTGCATTTGCCTTGGTAAACTCAGAGGTAGCCAATCCCCACTTAACAAAACTAAACGTACAGATGATAGTGCTTTTTGTGGCTGCTGGGATAAATATTCCACCAACATCTGCATTAAAGCCGGAACTGAGTTCCAAAGAGTGACTTGCTCAGATACCATTAACTCTAGCCAGTGCGCGGGGTCTTTAATTTTGTCTGGGGCTGGGATAACAATCGCTCCCCCCGCCGCTAGGGTGCCAAAAATATCGTACACTGACAGGTCAAAGTTCAATGCCGAGAGTGCTAGCACTCGGTCAGATGACCCGACTCCAAAGCGGTGGTTGATGTCCAGAATTGTATTAACTGCAGCTTGATGAGCGATCGCAACCCCTTTGGGTAAACCTGTAGAACCGGAAGTGTAAATGACATAGGCTAAATCACTGGGAGCCTGCACTGATTCCAAGAAGCTAGAGCCGCTCTCCCCTAACTCCTCACTCTCAACACACAAGCGCTGAATACCTGATAGCCAAGATAGGTTGCGATCAAGGTAGGGCTGGGTCACAACTAGCCCCACTTGTCCTTGTTCAAGCAGATACCACTGTCGTTCTTGGGGGAGTTCTGGGTCGATGGGGAGATAAGCCGCCCCGGACATCAAGATTCCCAGTACCGCGACAATCTGCTCCCACCCCTTATCCATTACTACAGCAACTAGAGTGTTGGGAGTGGCTCCCAACTGCTGCAAACGATATGCTAAGTGCTGGGCGCGTTGGTATAATTCCTGGTAAGTAAGGGTGCGGTCTGGGCTAATTACTGCTGGGGAATCAGCTCGCACTTGTACCCGCTCGATAAACAGACCGTGCAAAGTCTGCTCAGAAATGGGTGCAGCAGTATTATTCACCGCAGTTCGCACTTGAAGTTGAGCCTCGCTTAACAATTGTCGGCGGGTCTCAACCCAAGCTGATTGTGAGGTAGCTAGCTGCTCGATAAAATTGCAGTAAGCCTCAAACATATCGTCAAAAAGACCTGTTGGGAAGAGTTCTTCGACTGCATCCCAGTTGAATACCAATGCCCCTTTTTGCTCTGTAACTTGATGATCTAACCAAACTTGTGGGGTTTGGCTGATACTATAAACCACTTCTCCTAACTGATTTAGCGTTGATAAGTTTTGACCAAGTGAGTCCAAACCTAGGGTGCTGGTAAAGACAACTGGCATAAATTGATACCTTTCTCGCCGACGGCTGAGTTCTCGCTGAACCTGCAAACCACTAACGTAGCCGTGGTCTAAATCTTGCCACAGTTGTTGTTGTAATTGTTGAGCGCGGGCGGTAAATTTATTAGGGACTGAGTTGTCTACTTCCAAAAGCGTCAGGGAGGTGAAATCTCCGACAATTTCATTGACTTGGGGGTGCAGGGGTAGACGCTTAAAGAGTGTGAGATTGATAGTAAACTTTGCACTTTTGCTCCACTGACTGAGGATTTCGGCAAAAGCACCCAATAGCACCCCGGAAGGCGTTAAGTTTAGTTGGTTGGCTCGGTCTTTCAATTGTTGCCATTGGGCTTGTGAAAGTTGAGCGCTACGACGTTTAAATCTAGGCTTGGTGATGGAATTTGGGTTTTTAGCTAAGGGTAATTCTGGCGGTGGTGATAAGGTGTCTAGGCGGTTAAACCAATACTCCTGAGAACGCTGGTATTGTGGTGTATTTTGTAGAGTTAACTCCGCAAGCACATAATCTCGGAACGACAGTTCCAGTGGTGGTAATACAAGCTCAGGATTTTGATACAGTTGCGACCACTCTCGGACAATCACAAACAAACTCCAAGCATCGCCGATCAAAGCGTCAAAGCTGAGGTGGAGTCGAGTACGCTGTTCATCTAAACGAGTAGCTTGTAGCTTGAACAGAGGCCATTGATCCGCAGGTAAAACTTCATGAGACATGCGATCGCGAATCAATTCTAACTGTGTCTCGATATCTTCAGGTGTCTGTTGCAAATCCACAACTTCTATTTCATATGCAGGTACTGTTGTAAAAATTTGCTGTTGACCATCTGGTAAAATCACTGCCCTAAGCATATCGTGACGCAAGACGAGTTTTTGCCAAGCCTGGTTCAACCTTGCTAAATTTAAGCGATCGCAATCTAGCTCTATATAACCATGAGCAGCAATATTCCCCAGTTCAAAGGCTTCATTGCGCCCCAACCAGTATGCTTGTTGAATCTCGGTGAGGGGAAAAGGCTGATAGCGCTGCTCTGGATCTGGGACAATTGTTGGTAAATTAACCAAAGATTCTGTCTTTGTTAAAGATGCAAGCGCCTCATTTAGTCCGGCGACTGTGGGATATTCTAACAAAGAGCGTAGCGGTAACTCAATATTTAAGGTTTGTTGTAAGCGAGAAATAACTTGAGTTGCAAGTAAGGAATGTCCCCCTAATTCAAAGAAGTTATCATGAATGCCTACTTGTTTTAGTCTCAAAACAGAGGCGAAGATGTTGGCGATCGCTTCTTCAGTCGGTGTCCGGGGCGGTACAAACTCTAAGAGTCGATACTGTTCTATATCTGGTGCTGGTAGGGCGCGTCGGTCTACCTTACCGTTGGGTGTCAAAGGCAGAGCCTCCAGGATCACAATAGCAGACGGTAGCATGTAATCGGGCAACTTCTGTTTGAGGAAGTTACGCAGTTCATCAATGCTTAGAGATTCCTGACGAGGAACAATATAGGCAATTATGGATTTGTTGTCAGCTTGTTCTTCTCGGACGATAGCCACTGCTGCTTGTACTTGAGGATGCGTACTAAAAACGGCTTCAATTTCCCCTAGTTCGATACGAAAGCCACGAATTTTCACTTGATCATCAATTCGACCAAGCAACTCGATATTTCCGTCAGGAAGATAACGTGCTAAGTCTCCTGTTTTATAGAGACGATCTGAAGAAGGCAAAACAGAAGAATTTACCTCTGTTTCTTTTTCCTTTTTACTTTTTACTTTTGCCTTATTAAAGGGATTAGGAATAAATTTCTCTTTGGTCAAGTCTGAGCGGTTGAGGTAGCCTTGAGCTAAACCAACACCTCCTATGTGGAGTTCACCCGCAACAAGCATCGGAACTGCTTGGAGATAGCGGTCTAAAATATAAATTTGCGTATTGGCAAAGGGACGACCAATTGGGACTAACCCATTTCCTAGTTCCCCAGTCCCTAATTCAAAATACGTACTATCAATAGTAGCTTCAGTTACTCCGTAGGAATTAATTAAGCGAGTCTCAGAACCGCAGAAACGCTGAAATTCCTGATACTCTTTCACATACAAGCTATCTGAACCAACTACTAGCAACCGCATGAAGTGAAGATTTTGCGCTTGTCTTTCTAGATACTGAACCAAGTTTCTGAGAACAACTGGAACAAACTCGGCGCAATCAATCTTTTCATACAGCATCAATTTATACAGCTTATCTGGTTCCAAAAGCCACTCACGCGGGCATAATACTAACTTAGCCCCAGAACAAAGAGCGCGAATCAGATCCCCTGAAAAAACATCAAAGGAGAAACTAGCCATTTGCAGATGACTTGTTAGAGATTGAAGCTGATAGGCTTTTTCCCAAGCCTGATAGGCATTTACTAGACTGCGATGAGCGATCGCCACTCCTTTAGACTTGCCTGTAGAACCCGATGTGTAAATGACGTAGGCTAAATTTCCGCCTGTAATATTGCTAACCGGATTCGTTTCGCTTTCCTGGGAAATTACCTGCAAATCTGTATCTAAACAAACTACACGTACATTCTGTACTGGCAGACTTGCTACCAGTTTTTGTTGAGTTAGTACCACTGAGACTTGTGAATCAGAGAGCATGAAAGCCAAGCGTTCTTGGGGATAGGCGGGGTCTAATGGCACATATGCCCCACCCGCTTTCAGAATCCCTAGCAATCCCACGATCATTTCTAGGGAACGCTCAACACAAATGCCTACTAGCACTTGTGATCCTACTCCCAAAGAATGCAAGTAGTGTGCTACCTGATTAGCTTTGGTGTTTAACTCTTGGTAGGTAAATTGCTCTTGTTGAAATACCACCGCCACAGCGTTTGGTGTCTTTTTCACACAGTTCTCAAATAACTGATGAATGCACTGAGTTTGGGGACACTCAACTTGGTTATTGTTCCACTTCCACAGCAAATCACGTTGTTCGGCTTCCGTCAGTAGTGGTAGTAAGGCAATTTGCTGCCCTGGATTAGTGATAATCCCCTCTAGCAATATCTGGAAATGACAAGCCATTCGGCTAATTGTCGTCGCATCAAATAGGTCAGTATTGTACCTAAAAATACCAAGTAGTGATTCACTCATCTCCATCATGTCAAGGACAATATCATTCTGTCCTTCTTGCTGGGGAATCACAAAAGGCTCTAGCGTTAATCCGCCCCAATCTTTTCTAGTTCTTGTTTGATTAGATACAGATAATTCATAATCCTGAGCCATTTCCCCTAATTTCAACAGGTTAAACGAAACTCGGAAAAGTCCTGGAAGGCTGGGATCGCGGTTCACCTGCAATCGCTCGATTAATAAAGGAGAGGGATAATCTTGATGTGCGATCGCGTTCAATACTGTCTGGCGTACTTGGGATAGAAGCGCAGAAAACGTGGAATTGCCAGCAAGATTGACTCGCAAGGCAAGCATATTGACAAAGAAGCCTACAGTCTCAGCAAATTCAGGCTGACTCCTACCCTCAATTGGACAGCCAACTATGATATCTTCCTGACCCGTGTAGCGGTAAAGCAACACTTGAAAGGCGGTCAGGAGAGTCATGTAAAGGGTTGCTCCTTGAGTCTTCGCCATTTCCCTTACCTTAGAAGTCAGCTCTTGATTCAACTCAAAGGTATGGGAAGCTCCTTGATAAGTCTGAATTGGCGGTCGAGGTCGGTCAGTCGGCAACTTTAATACTGGCAAATTACCAGCCAATTGTTTCTGCCAATAAGCCCAAAGATTATCTCCAACAGGGCTTGCCAACATTTCCCGTTGCCATTGCACGAAGTCTCTATATTGCGATTTAATAGGCGGTAGAGATACCGCTCGACCTGTATTATCCGCCTCGTATAGCAAACGCAATTCATCCAGAAGAATTCCAAATGAGAAGCCATCAACAACAATGTGATGTATTGTCAGTAAAAGCACATAATCTTGAGCAGAGCGAGTAAACAGATTTACCCGCAGCACAGGTTCTCGTTCCAAATCAAAGGGACGCTGATATGCCTCGATTACCCTTGTAGTCAATTCATCCCAATTCCAAGTTGAAGCGTCAATCTCGTCGAAGCATACTTCCTGATCTTCGTGAACCTCTTGAAAGGGTTCAGCATCTCGTTGACCGAATGTAGTACGTAGTGTGGGATGACGAACTATTAACGTCTGAAAAGCCCGTTGCAAAGCCGGAATATTTAAATGAGAGCGTATACGTGCTGTAAAAGCAATGTTGTAAGCCGCACTCTGGGGGACAAGTTTATACAGAAACCACAGACCTTGCTGACCGTAGGTAAGGGGATAGAATTTAGAAGTGGAAATATCCTCGCGCAGCAAATTGATAATTTCTGCTTTGTGCTGCTTAATTTTGTTTAACAGTGTAGAAGTCAATGCGTCTTTAGCAGCACGATAACGCAGTTTATCACCATCAAGCCACAGTTCCACATTCTGCTGCGAGAGGTCTTTGAGAAACTCAACTAAATTCATATTTCACCTTCCAGCCAATCATCATCGCTCATCGCTTTTCGCCTGAAGTTTTCCTTATCTTTAGGGAGGAGTTGTTCATTCAGTTGCGTTGCTAGACTAGCAACACTGGAATCCTCCATAAATTTCACCGCAGACAAGTCTACTTCTAAGTCAGTTCTGAGTCGGTTTCTCAACTTAACAGCTATCAGGGAATCAATTCCCATAAAATTAAAAGGCTGTTGCACGTCTAATTCGGATGCACTGATTCCTACAGCTTGAGCAATCTGCTCTTGAATGTAAGCTATTAATATTGCTTGACGTTCATTTGCAGTTGCTTGTGTCAATTGTTGTAAAATTCTATTTCCCTGTACTGACACCTGACCTGCTACTTTTTGTAGTTTAGTTTCATCAATAAATTCGGAGTGCATGGAAGAAATATAGCGCAACTTAATGGAATAAAGTACAAACTTATCTGTGTCCATCTGTGTCCATCTGTGGTTCATTATTTCTTTGTGTACCTTATCCAATTGCAAACCGCTATAAGTTTTTTCGGTTTTGCCTAACAATAAGCCCTAACCCTTAAGTAAGTACAGTCTCAGGACAACTATCAATAGTGTTTTCCGGTTTACGATTCAGTATGGCGATGGTAACATCACCTTCAGACCAACCACCATTGCGATCGTAAAAGGCGCATGATGTTTTTATCATAATTAAATCGCCGCGACCAGAGTATTTATTAATTGATAGAGTTCCTTGAAAATTACTAGAATTAATTGGTTTCTTAAAGGTGCTAGAAAATTTAACAATGAGAAAATCACTTAACTGACGGCGTTTATAAGTTTCTAAATCCCAATCTTTCATGACATCTAATAACTTATTTTCTAGCAAATAAGCTATCATGATATAAAATAACTGATTGTAGCAAATGTTGAACTCTACCGAATTAAAGTGTCCAGTGTCAGCAATGTAGCAAGATTCAGGAATAGAAAAATCAGCTTTGATAAACCACAAACCTTGATGGTCGCTTTTCGATTGCTCAAGTAAATTACTTGGTTCGGCATATTGAAATTGAGCTTTTTTCAAATACTTACAATCTTGTTTGTATGGCTCCAAAAAGACATCTAATAAATTTTGATTGACGTCGTCTATTTTGGTAAATTTCTGGTTAATATCCATAACTATTCCTCATCAACTAAGTAGTATCTGCTCTCCACTTTCAAGCAGACCTAAGTTTGGCGAGCGCACATTGCCAAAATCTTTATTTCGTAAGTATTTCTGGTTGTTTATTAACCCCAACAGAGGAAACATAAAATGGTAGTCCATCGTAAATACCTATACGATAGCTGACACTTGTCTCGCCTTCTGGTACTGCAGATGCTTTATGATTCAGAGTTCTGTTCTCCCACAAGAGAATGTCACCGTCTTTCCATACGTGCGTATGAATATGCTCATCACGTTCTATAAATGAAAATAATTCTTGTAATATTTTTTGATTTGTTTCATAATCCAAACCTACAATACCAGTAGTAAAACCTTGATTCATGTACAAGATTTTTTCATCAGTAACGGGATGCGTAATAATAGCTGGATGTTTAACAGGCGGAAATTTCTTTTCAAATTCATTCATGATATCAATGATAGCTTTGTCGATATCCCACTCTTGCACTTTATAGCGCCATTTCGCCTCGTGTACCATGTATTTTCCATCGACAAAGCTTTTCAAATTTGCAGGTAGTTTTTTATAAACCTGCTGCATATCTATGTAATAAGTTTCTCTAATTGAATTTGGTAAAACTTGTGGGTATAACATGGTAAATGGCAGAGGTTCATCAAGAAATGCACAGTCCGTATGCCAGTATCTGCCAGTTCCCCTAACTCCAAATTTCTTTCCATCTTTGGGAACATTAGAAGACACAAATATTTCCGGATAATCTGGGTGATGATAGTTATCTTGAGGATAGATTTGTGGCGTTCCAATTTTGCGAGCAAATTCTAAATATTGGTCTTCGTTAATATTCTGGTTTCTGAAGACGACCAATTTATGATCGTATACAAGTTGTTTAATTGTATCTACCTGAGCTTCAGTAACCGCAACAACATCTATATCTACAACTTCGGCACCGATAGATTCTGAAGATGGTCTATTTATTTTCATCGTTTCACCCTGATTTCTTTAACTTGAACCTTTCAAGAAAGCGTTACTAATCTCAAACTCAAAAGGAGCGATCGCTAGTGTTTATGGACATGAAAATAGCACTATTTTCCTAAATAGCTGTGAAGTTTGAAGAATTAAATTTGCTGTATTCTTAATGGTGTCAGTAAAACCAACTTATGCACTTTTGAGAGAACTCAAAAATAATGTCTGCAAATCCTCAAGTTAATTATAAACTTAGTGGATAGCAGGTTATTTTCTCAATAAGGAACTCGGCTAACCAGTTAAATCTGAGAATACCTCTCATTGAAAGACAGTTCACACTCCATTTTCAGTAACACTTCCAAAACTGTCAAACGACGACTTGTCAAACATTACAATTTGTGAGGAAATTATCCCTCGAATCTGGTGCTATTTCCTACCATTTGACGAAATTCCAGAGTTTACAACTTCTAGCAAGTTGGTATCTTGAATCTTTGCTAATGAGTTTTGATACTAATAAGGGCTGTTGCGCGACGCGATCGCTTGTGGTTATGACATCAGTTCTGCCGTTTAAGTTTGACAACTCGTCGTTTGACACCATTACCGCAAAGGCAAACAATTTAGCACAGAGGTGCTTTTGTCACTTTGCTACCAATAGCCTTACAATTGTCAATTTTTATTAAAACGATTATGATTATCGGTTTTTCATGCTGATTTGTATAAATGGGCTGATGCATACTAATCCCATTCTGGAGTGAAAGAGTCCATTTGTGTTTTCAATGATTTTGGTGTGAGAATTTAATGAGCCAATTGTATCCGTTCTTAAATGTAGGACTAGCCGTAATACTAGCCGTATTTGTAAATCAACAAGCTTTAGCAACGACAAAAGAAGATAATGCAAAAACCGCTGTTCCAGTCACAAAGATTCCCCGACTCTCGGATATCCAGCGTCCTCACACAAGTGTCAAAGAATGGCTGGCTCAGCAACAGCTTTCTGGGGTTCTTTTAGTAACAGGGGTAAGGTTGAATCAGACTCGTAGTGGCTTGGAGGTGATTTTAGAAACAACCGCATCTGACAAGCTGCAACCTACAATTAAAAGTGAAGGCAATAACTTTATTGCAAATATCCCTAATGCTCAACTGCGTCTAACTGGTGGTAATTCCTTTCGTCAAGAAAAGCCAGTGGCGGGAATTACTGAAGTCACGGTGACAAATCAGGATACAAATAGTATTCGGATCACGGTGGTGGGAGCGGCGAGTGTACCAAAAGTCGAACTGTTTGACAGCGATGAAGGTCTAGTTTTAGGGCTGACACCGACAGCAACACCGACAACACCTGATACAGATAAGCCTAATAGTGAAACACAACCAACTCAACCATCAGCTGATAAAAAACCCAATGAACCAGACATTGAAATAATCGTTACCGCCCAGAAACGACCAGAACAATCGCAAGAGGTACCCATTAGCATCACGGTAATTCCTCAGCAAGAACTCGAAGACGCTCAAATTAGTTCTTTCCAAGATATCGCCAATAACACACCCAACTTTAGCTTTTTCCCAACCACTGCTGGAAGTGCTGACTTTAGTTACTACAGCATTCGCGGTTTAAATAATTTCAATTTTCTGGCAAACCAGGATACAGTCGCGTTTTATGTTGATGATGTTCCGTTGGACTATGGTGGGTTTTTAGATCTGGGCTTGATTGATTTAGAACGAGTCGAGGTGCTGCGAGGACCACAAAGTACACTATACGGCAGAAGCAGCCCAGCTGGGGTAGTTAATGTCATCTCTCGTCCCCCAACCAATCAGCCAGAATTTAAGGTAGGAGCCAGTTATGGTAATTACAACAGCCGCGAAGTGCAACTTTCTTTCAGCGATGCGATCATTCCCGATCAGCTCTCGTTTCGGCTCGCGGGAGCGTACAAAGCACAGGATGGTTTTTTTGACAATGTGCTACTTGATCGCCAAGTTGGAGAGCGATCGCAATTAATAGGACGCGCTCAAATCCTCTGGACACCTACGCCAGAATGGAATGTATCTTTTAACACCTATGCCAGCGACAACGATAACGGTAGCCCCACTTTTAATCGGCGTGATGCTCCTGACCCCTTTGAAGTCTCTCAAGAAATTGATGGTTTTAATCGAGTCAGTAGTAACACTCAGGCACTGAGAATTGGCTACAACGGTTCTGGATTGCGTGCTACGTCGATCACAGCACGACGCTTTACTAATCAAAGTACCTTTGTCGGTGACAACTTTCCCGGCGACTTAGCACGCCAGAATGTCGGTATAAATTCAACATTGTGGTCACAGGAATTTCGGCTTCAGTCTCCCGAAAGTGCTGACCGTTTTCGCTGGCTGCTCGGTGGGTACTATGAGTCACGGGAGTTTAATGTGGTCGATGACAGCCTAGAGTATACTGACCTCGGTGCAGCTGCGTTTCGATTATCCGCGCCAGGAACTAACCGCGTTTCAGCAGAACAGTTTCGCAACACCTATGCAGTATTTGGACAAGTAGACTACAAGCCAATTGAACCTCTGACCGTATTTGCAGGGCTGCGTTATGAATGGGCAAATGCCTCGCTTGACCGCCGTCGTGTGTTTGAAGCAGCTAGCGGTGGAACTACTCCCACCAGTCCAGAACTACGGGACGCAGAAATAAATAGCGATGAATTGATACCCCGCTTTGGGGTACAGTACCGCTTCAGCCCGAATTTAATGGCATACGGTACAATCGCCAAAGGCTATCGCCCAAGTGGATTTAACTACCGCGCTGACATTGAATCAACCCGTAGATTTGAAGAAGAAACCTCCTGGACTTACGAAGTGGGCTTGAAATCCTCCTGGTTTAGCGATCGCCTCATCGCTAACCTATCAGTGTTTCATACAGATGTTGATAACTACCAGGTGCTGCTAACCGATAATTTTGGCTTTTTTACAAATGTCGCCAATGCGGGAGTTAGCGTGACTGGGCTTGAATTTGAGATGAAAGCACAACCAATACAAGGGTTAGATTTAGTGGCTGGTGTTGGCTATGTCAACAGCCAATTCAAAGACTACACCAATCCGTTTACAGGTGGAAACTTCAGCGACAATCGCGTTCCCTTCGCACCGGAAGTTACTTACAACGTTGCGGCTCAATATCGCAGTCCAGGCGGTATTTTTGCCCGTCTGGAATTGCGCGGTTACGGCAAAACTTATTTTGATGATGCCAACCAAGTTAAGCAAGATCCATTTGCGCTGGTGAATGCCCGAATTGGTTATGAAGGAACCAATTACGGTATTTACTTGTTTGCGAATAACTTGTTTGATACGCGCTACATTACGTCTGGGTTCTTGTTCCCACCGGCGAATGTAACTGCGGGATTTGGCGAGCCGCGCACTTACGGAGTGCAAGTTCGTGCCAATTTATAACGACATTATGACTTCAAAGCTAGTTCTGCTCGCTACCCTTTATATTTCTCAGTTCATCCCTACCACGTTCTTTATCCAAGCACTACCCGTTTTCATGCGACAACAAAATATGTCGCTCGATGCTATTGGATTTTTGGGTTTGTTAGTGATTCCGTCAGGGTTAAAGTTTCTCTGGTCGCCACTCATTGACCGCTACCGTCTAGGTAGGCTAGGACATTATCGTGGTTGGATTATTTGTTTTCAATTGTTGTTGACATCAACCCTGTTTGTAAATGCTTTTGTTGATATTCAAAATAACTTAACTGTATTGCTCATTTGTATGTTATTGGCGTCTTTGTTTTCCTCTAGCCAAGATATTGCAACTGATGCATTAGCGGTAAATTTGCTTGAACCCCAAGAACGCGGATTGGGAAACGCCATTCAATCTGGGGGAAATGTTTTGGGAGCGGTGATTGGCGGTGGTGTGATGCTGATTCTGCTAGAGAAAGTGGGATGGCGGTATAGTCTAATTGCGATGTCGGTTTTCATGCTACTAAATTTAGTACCAACATTGCTTTATCAAGAACAAGTCACTGCAAAATCAAAAAACTTAAACTTTTTTAAGTCGTACTTCCAGCCGTTTGTTAGCTTCCTCTCCCGTCCAAAAATGCTATCGTGGCTTTTCGTCGTGTTTCTATATATGACTGGCGATAGTGTGACGAGTATATTGATTCGTCCGCTCCTGGTAGATAGGGGTTTGTCTTTATTAGACATTGGCTGGATATTGGGCATAGTCAGTTACAGCGCCCGCATTGCGTCAGCCTTGATTGCGGGAGTAATGATTATGCGGTGGGGACGCAAGCATTCTCTAATTTTGTTTGGAATTGTAGCAGCCCTGACCACGCTTTTGTATATCGTGCCAGCAATGGGCGTTGCTAGTTTACCTGTACTGTACGCGGTATGTATTTTGGTTAACGCAACCCAGAGTATGGCATATACCGCATTGCTTAGCGCCATGATGGACAAGAGCGATCGCGCAACTGCCGCAACCGATTATACGATACAAGTTTCAATAATGTTTTTAGGTGGAATTGCCGCCACAATTTTGAGCGGGATTCTTGCACAGCGGACGGGATACGTCCCCACGTTTATCATCAGTGCGGCGGTGAATTTGTTAAGTGTGTTTTTTATTACTAAAGTATACGACCAAGAAAGACTGCGTTTCTGACTTACTGCCTTCTGACTTGAAAGTGCTTATTATATCAAATCCGGTAGCATCTGAATGATTACTTAAAGTCAAAGCCGCTAAGATGTCAAACATCTAAACCAACGACCGTTAACTCAGGCGGATGCTCAACCGTAAACTGGTAATATATCTCACGTGTGGCGTGCGGTGGAAGAGTGAAAGCCCATTCCAATATGCCCATCTCACCAAGTTGAATTTGTGGGTTGCTACGGCTGAGGCGGACTTTAATTTGTTCGTTGCGACTTATTGGTAATTGTTCAGTGAGTTTTAAATTTGCTTCTTGATTTTGTAAGTTCGTAATAACTATCTGATAACCATAAGTAATTTTCCGATTGTTGCCAATCAGTTTTTTGTCTACCTGACGCTCAATTAAATCACGCTCAATTTTCAAACCCTCGTCAATCCCTAAGTTAAGCGTGAACTCTTGCCCTGGTGCAACATTCTCTAATTGAGTTATGCCAACAAATATATTATCTCGAAAAATATTTGCTTTCCCTGGTAACAAAGTGACTCGATTGGCAGCATTTTTCACATTTGCTTGTAGATAAGCAAAGCTGAACAAGCGCGGTACTGCTACATACTCAAAGGTACAAGGGAAATCGTCATGAAAAATTGTCGTTTTATGAGGTGCGCCATCACTGGGAATGTTTCCGCCACTACTCAGTTTAAAAGTAGCTGCACTTCCTTCTCTGGAAACTTCTGCAACAAGAGTTTCAGCAAGAAGAAGGTTTTCCTCTGGTTGTTCGGTGTCTATAGTAGTTTGATTTTCTCCACTAGCAGGAGCAGGTATAGCCACAGAAGCAACTTGTAGAGGCGATAATCTACGCATACGCGTTAACTCTAACGGGCGTAGTACGTCAATATACCAAGGTTCCAATTTAGGTGGTAGAATTCCCAGCCCTGGTTTAGCGGTAGAAAGGGTAAGAGATACATTTGTCCAATCTTCACCAGTATTTTGGGTAACTTCAGCAAGATAGGCAAGGTTGATACAATTACTACTCGTACTTGCCTGCAAGTCATACAGCGGAGTCCAACTGGCAGAACTAACCACGTAACAGACTTCTAGCTCAAAGTTTCCGGCACCTCCAGGCTCAATTGCCACACTCAAGCTAAAACTTTCTTTAGGATGGGGTGTTTGTATCTGTTGTAACTGCTGACGCAGGACTTGTAGCTGCTTGTCTAATTCCTGCTGTTGGACTTTGTACTCTGCTGTGGAAATAGCATACTCGCTGTACTGGCTTCCTAGAAAATTGAGAAAATCCAAAGTTTCGCTTAGGCTAAGATTTTTACGCGACAGACTCTGTGCAAAGGGTTCTTCTGTCTTTTCACGCAAGCCTTCAATAAACCTGGACTGCAAAGCCAAAGCATCGATTTGCGCTTGCAGAAGGTTGGATTCTGCTTCTAATTGCTGGATTTGCCTTGTCAAATGGATCAGTCGTTCGGCGGAGGGTTCGGTGGAGAAAACCCGTTCTGTACTCACTCCCAGCAACCGCACTGCAACCTCACCTGTACCCCTAACCCTGACTGACTCAGTTTGTATGGTGGCTGGGATTTGGGTAATTTCTAATTCTCGTTCCAGTCCGGTTAGCGCTATAATACCCCGTCGGTTCACAAGGGCTTGGTCAGTATACACCGTCACAGCTACAATCTCGGTTTCTACTGTTTTTCGCACAGGTAGTGCTTCCGGGTTAGTCACTGCCAGTCCCCCATTGTGAATGTCTTTGCTGGTTACTCAATAGTAAAGTAGAACGTCGCCCCTCGACCGACAGCCGCCTCTACCCAAATGCGTCCTCCATGTTTATGGATAATGCGTTGTACTGATGCCAGCCCTACACCTGTGCCGGGAAACTCATTGTCGGAGTGCAGGCGCTGGAAGGGGCGGAACAGTTTATTGGCGCGCTTCATGTCGAAGCCAGCACCATTATCCCGCACGTAGAAAACTGATGAATTATTTGTTTCTTTTTTGACGGCAAACTCAATGCGTGGTTGTTCAACTTTGGCAGAATACTTCCAGGCGTTGGACAGCAAATTTTCCAACATCACCCGCAGGAGAACTGGGTCTCCATTCACCGTTAGTCCTTGTGCAACGTGTGTTTCCACTTGACGATTTGCTTCAACAGCCTTGATATTAGATAAAATCTCCTGAACCATGTTGCTAAGGTCAACTGTTTCTCGCTTGAGTTCTACCTGTGTCAGCTTGTGTAAAGACAGCATGGCATCAATTTGCGTGTTTAAACCCTTTGCGGAGGTAGACACGCGGTTCAGGTATTGCTTTCCCTGCTCGTCCAGTTGGTTGTTGTATTTCATCTGCAAAAGCTCACTGAAGCCTATAATGCTCCTGAGGGGCGATCGCAAGTCATGAGAAATGGTATACGAAAAGGCTTCTAATTCCTGGTTTGCAAATTCTAACTGAGATGTTCTTTCCCGCACGCGTTGTTCCAGTTCGCTGTACACCTGAACATTTTCCATCGCTACGGACGTGCTGTCAGCCAAAGCTTGGATCAGGTGTACCTCCTCTGGGGTAGAAGTGTGTTTTTCCGCCCAATAATTGCCAATAGCGCCAATAGGTGCTTCCTTGCGAATTGGCACCATAACCAAGCTTTTGATAAAAGTTGGTTCATATGCTTCAATTGGGATGCGCTCATCACCGTACACATCCTCAATGATGGCTTGCTGTCGGTTCAGCATACACCAACCACCCATACAGATGTCAATTGGAAAGCGCCGACCTTTCCACAACGGCTGGATGGCATTTTCCTCAGCGTAGTAGCACATATTGCCTTCACGCAGGACAAAGGTTGCTCCGTCAGCTCCGGTCAGTTCTCGTGCAGCATGACGTACTATAGCCGTAATCTGATCTAAACTACGTGCTAGGGAGAGTTTCTGAACAACAGTCACCAGGAGTTCCATCGAGTGGTTGTAGCGCTCTAGCTGCTGACATGAAGAACGTTCAAGAGCATATCGAGCGACCAGTGGCAATCGCCACAATTGCTCTTTATAAATGTAGTCTACAGCACCGATACGTAAGTATGCTGCTGCTTCCTCCTCATTGACATTCCCAGAAACAAAGATGAAGGGAAGTTTGGGGTACTTTTGATGAGCAATCTCAAAGGCAGAACGCCCAGAAAACCCTTCAACTCCATTTTCACAGAGGATTAAATCAAAACCGCCTCGTTCCATAGCAGCGATGTACTCACAGCGCGTCTTGACCACCTGTGCTGCTACTTTCCAGCCATCCTTATCCAGCACGCTTTGAATACGATGCGCGTCAAAGGCGTTGTCTTCAAGATGGAGAATGGCTAGAGCGTTCATAATTCCAACCCCAAGGCAGATTTTTTACTGCCGCTAGAAATGATTCTAATAGAAGGTTTTCTAAATATAATTTTGCCTATTTAACTATTTTCCTCTATATGAAAATAACTAGAGCTTGTGGTTTTATCTGCAAATTGCTTTGCTGCTTCGAGTAAATATTCAAAATAGGTACGAGCAACAATAGATAGCTGTTTTCCTGATGGGTATACCATGTACCAATTGCGTGGAATTGGAAAGTGTTCGACATCCAAAATGGTTACATCCTGACCATCGGTAATTAATGTATGTCGAGATAAAACTGAAATTCCTAAACCACCCGCAATTGCTTGTTTAATCGCCTCGTTACTCCCTAATTCTAGCTTAACCTTCACCACCACTTCATGCTCATCGAATAATTTCTGCACGGCTCGCCGCGTTCCTGATCCTGGTTCCCGCATAATAAAAGGTTCATCAGCAAGACGTTGAATGGGGATATTTTTTTCCTTTGCAAGCGGATGATTAAGCGGTGCCAAAACGACCAAGGGATTTTCTAAAAATGGCTGGCAATTGACATCTAGATGTTCGGGGACTTGACTCATGATATACAAGTCATCCATATTGCCGCTCATGCGTTCCAAAATGCCTTCATGATTTGTCACTTGCAGCGCGATATCAATTCCTGGGTAAAGTTGGCAAAACGGACCTAATAAACGTGGAATGAAATATTTAGCAGTCGTAATTACTGCTAAGCGTAATTGCCCTTGCTTTAACCCTTTTAAATCTGCCACCTTCATTTCAAATTGGGCAATTGTCTCGAAAATCTGCCGACAAGTGGCAAAGAGTTCCCGTCCCGCTTCCGTAAGATAGAGACGCTTTCCTACCTGCTCAAATAATGGCAACCCGACTGATTTCGTCAGTTGCTTAATTTGCATCGAAACAGTGGGTTGGGTGAGAAAGAGTTCCTCTGCGGCGCGAGTAAAGCTACCGTGACGTGCCGCCGCCTCAAACACCTTCAACTGGTGCAGCGTCGCTTGATTCAAGGGTTATTCTCCTCTAATAGGGATTCTATAGATATAGTCTAGTATCACTGAACACTTGAAATTGATGTAGTTTTGCTTATGTAAAAGTTACAAGTGAAAGATATAGATAAAAATCTATTGTTCCTATTAGAAGAATGGTATTTTCTTTATAATTTTGAAAAGTTATTATTCAAAAAAGCAACAACAGCGTAAGATACCTTCCAGGCAAGGTGGCACACCTTGATGGTGGACGACTCAGGTTACGAGTTATGAGTTATGAGTTATGAGTCATTCACTCTTAACTCTTCACTCTTAACTCCTAACTTTTTTAGTCTCAATCATTCTTCAGTCATTTTTAGAGGTAACCTGCTCAAATTGGGCAATTGCACGAGTTCTGTTTCTACAACTTGCTCCTTGATATTTACTGGTAAGTTTAACGGTTGACGTTCTTCTATCCAGCAACTTGCGACTGGCAAGGTTTGCTCTAATTCATCCAATGGTCTTGGAATCACCATCACTGCGTTCAATTCCCCAATCCGTTCTGCCTCGTACATACCAGCTTCCACTGCCACCGCCACATTTGCCACGGAGCCACGAATAATGGCTGTACACAAACCCGCACCAATTTTTTCGTACGCTGCTAATTGGACATCGGCAGCTTTCAGCATCGCATCGGCTGCTCCCACCAACGCCGGAAATCCCCGCGTTTCTACCAAACCAATTGCCTGATCGCTCAGACGGTTGTAGCTGCCTTCAGCAATTGCGCTCAGACGACTATTGATAGGCAGCACAACTTCCAAGTTGGGATAAGGTCGGGGAATCACCAAGCTAGAAACTAACTGACCAAATTGTTCAGCAGTTTGAACGCCAGATTCTACCGCCAGACGCACATCGGCGATCCCACCTCTGACAATAGCAGTACAGTGACCACTGCCGATTTTTTCATATCCAATCAGGTGAACTCCAGCTGTCTTGAGCATCATGTCCGCTGTACCAACCATTGCTGGGAAACTACAGGTAGACACTAATCCCAAAGCACTGTCGTTAAAAATCTCTCGACGGTGCGATGCCTGTTCACTTGTAAAGCGTTGATTGTAAGCCTCCATTTAAATTCTCCAGGATACTGAATTGTTAGTTGCTCTTTAAAGCTAACAACTTAACAATTAACACTTATTGAGACTGACCGTCAGATGTGGGTTTGTTCAAGGATTGCTTATGGGGAAACAATGTAACCAACAGCTTTTGTATGCTTTCTTGCCCGTAAATGTAAGTACTGATTTGTGAGTCCTGAGGGGGAGATGAGGGAGATGAGGGAGATGAGGGAGATGAGGGAGATGAGAGAGGTGGGGAAGAATTGGGAATTAATTCTTTCTCCTGTTGTGTTTGTCCGCCTGTCCCCAAGTCTTTTTGTCTGCCTGTCCCATTTTCCGACTTCGTATTACTAGAAGCAAGGTCATTTGTGGATAGTTCCGGCTGTTTTGTCTCACTGGTTGGCGCAGGAGATTCAGTTAGGCGCCGACTCGAATCTCCGAAAACAGAGCCAGCAGCAACCACTTGTCCAGGTTCAACAGAACAATTGAAAATTGTTGTCGCTGCCCCTATACAAGCATTTGCCCCAATTTTGCCTTGACCAACCATCAAAAGACCGGCTCCCAGGTTTGCTCCTGCTTCTACCTCTAAGGTTCCTTCATGGACTTGGAGAATTGACCCCATACCAACGCAGACCCCTGAACCGATGATTATTTTGCTATTTGGAGCCGCTTGGAGTATCACACCTGGTGCAAGTACTGCACTGGGATGAATTATCACCTCGCCACTTATGTAAGAATCAAAGTCATAACTTGGGCGCAGTGGCGGCACAGACATGGGATGTAACCTCGGAAGCCGGAATAATGTAAACAGTGAAGAAACAAGAGTGAAGAAAGAAGAATGAACAAAAAAGAAAAAATGCTTTTATCTTCCTTCTACCTTCTATTTTTCTTCACGGACGTTGAATGATTGTTTCAAGTACGCGGCGCTTAGCTTTGGGCTCGATACCAATCAGCCGCACATATTCCCCTTGGTATTCACCAAGGTAGCCTTCTAATGCTGCTGCTGCTTGTTGTACAGAATTAGCCTGAATTTGTCCAGCGCTCGCCCAGGAGCCTATACGGAACCGTCGTTGGTCTACGTGTTCTACACTAATTTTATACCCACTATTTATGAGTTGCTGTAGCTGTTCTACTACCTCGGAACTTAGGCGGGTACTGGTCGCTGATGCCTTTGCAGAGGAAGTCGCTCCAGACGCACTAGCTACTACTGACTTAGAACTGCCAGATGAACTGCTAGATGAACTGACAGAACCGTTAGGGCGTTGGATAATGCTTTCTAACACTCGCCGTTTTGCCTTGGGGTCAATACCAATCAACCGCACGTACTCACCCTGGTGACTATCTATACAATCTTCTAAGGCAGCAACAACTTGTTTTATGGAAGTTGCTTCTATTGGTGTGCAACTTTGCCAAGAACCTGTGCGGAAGCGACGCTCATCTACGTGTTCCATGCCAATTTTGTAACCACCTGCTAGGAGTTGGTTGACTTGGTCTACAGTTTCAGCACTGAGTTTGCCACTGCTACTGCCACTACCATTACTGTAACTATGAGCGTTACCATTCGCGTTGTAGCTTTTATTTGTTTGGTTGGTAGGAGCTTTGAAGTTTGTTGGTGCTTGCACCGCCCCATCTGGACGTTGGATGATGGTTTCTAGGACGCGCCGTCTGCCTTTGTCAATGCCAAATAGACGAACGTACTCGCCCGAGTGTTCCTGAAGACAACCTTCCAAAGATGCGATCGCCTCACCAACCGATCTAGCTTCTATTGGTGTGCAACTTTGCCAAGAGCCAGTGCGGAACCGCCGTTGGTCTACGTGTTCCGTTCCAATCTTATACCCTTGCTCCAACAGATACCGTAATTGCTCTACTGTTTCAGCACCCAAGCTACTGCTCGCCACGTCATTACTCCTTTCTAACTCTTCAAATTCAAACTTATTACCGTTGCTTGTATAAGATTTAGCTAACTCATCCCGAATGGTTTTAATACACTTACTATCCCCAGCACAGATATAACCAGATCGCAACGCTTGATTAATCCCAATTACATGATGAGCAAATTGCTTATCCTGTGCCTGCACATCTGGCAGACGGTCAGCTTGTTGTTGATTAGTAATTATTGCTCCTGAAGGTACGTATTTTCCCGCCGGAATTTCCACATCTTGAATCAGAGCGTGCATCATTACGATGCAACCTGCTCCCACCCTAGCGTTAAACACCGTGGAGCGAAAGCCTATGAAGCAACTATCCCCAACATAAGCTGGTCCATGAATCAGAGCCATGTGGGTAATGGATGCATCGCTGCCAATCCATACCGAGTATTCATTTTGGTCATCGCCAACGACTCGACCTTGCTCCAGCCCATGTATGACGACACCATCTTGTAAATTGGTGTTTTCACCTATATGAAAGGGTGTGCCTTCATCCGCTCTAATCGAAGTCCCCGGAGCAACGATTACATTTGCATCTATATGTACATCTCCAATAACGTTGGAAAAAGGATGTATAAATGCGGTTTCATGGATTTTTGGCTCAGCTAAACTCCTTGACCACGGGGTTGGGGGTGCCGCCGTGCTGCGGACTGCCATCGCTAGATTCCTCCTCTATTGCACTGCTTGTCATTTGTCATTTGTCCACATTTAGTAACAAATGACTCATGACTCCTAACTATCTATACTGGTCTTTTTTGCTGTAAATCAGGCGGTCTTTGACGTTAACCGTATCAATTATTGCCACCACTGCTGCGTCTACTGGACGCTGTTCGTTACCCAGAACTTGACGGGCGGCACTACCACGACTAACAAGTACCCACTCATCCACTCCCGCACCAACATTATCGGCTGCTACCTCGTATTCTGGCAGAATACGTCCTTCTTCATCCACTAATTGCAACAGCAGTAGTTTGACACCTCTGAGACTTGGGTCTTTTTGAGTGCTAACTACTGTGCCGCGAACTTTGGCAATTTGCATTACAAGTTATGGTCTTCTATCGTAGGGACGAATTGCGTTCACATTCTCCCGGAACTGCTCCACATCTTCTGTATAACGAATTGGCAGCACGTATTCCAGGTTCTCGTGAGGACGAGCAATGATGTGGGTAGACAACACTTGTCCGCCGTTGACTCGCTTCACTGATTCAACTCCAGCACCAACTGAAGCTTGTACTTCAGAAACGTCTCCCCGCACAATCACTGTAACCCGGCCGCTACCAATTTTTTCGTAGCCTACTAAAGTCACGCGGGCTGCTTTCACCATCGCATCTGCTGCTTCTACGACCGCCGGGAACCCCAAAGTTTCCACCATTCCTACTGCAATTGACATGAGTTTTAATCCTCAGTTTTCAAAATAATTAAATACAAACAAAGCCACAACTCGGCAACTCCAACAAGAGTTTTAGATTTTCAAGCTGTCAGCTATAAGCTGTAGGCTCATAGCTTGATTCATCTGTGAATCTAAAATTGTTACGTCCGGAACTGATCCACAGCTTCGGTGTAACGAATAGGCAATACGTATTCCAAGTTCTCATGAGGACGAGCAATGATGTGAGTGGATAACACCTCACCACCATTCACTCTTCTAGCTGCTTCCACTCCCGCAGCAACTGAAGCTTGTACCTCAGAAACGTCTCCCCGAACAATCACAGTCACCCGAGCGCTACCGATTTTTTCGTAACCCACCAGAGTGACGCGAGCGGCTTTCACCATCGCATCAGCAGCTTCCACTATCGCCGGAAACCCTTTTGTTTCAATCATTCCAACTGCAATTGGCATCGCAGAACTCCCACAAAATTACTGAAATATGTACTGGAACATGAAATTTTTTGACGGGGATGCTCATCTTGAGCTGCAAAAGCATTTCCTAATTAAGCATAGAAAAGCTTTGCGCCCCTGACAATATAAATTACCATAATAGTTTATAATAAAATAAATTAAAAAAGCTTAACATCATTTGATAAAGGCGATTTTACTCAACCGAACTTCACAGAACCCTGGAGTAGCCACTTCTGGTTTATAATTTTTTTATAACAATTGCTCAAACTCGTTCATAAAGGCGGAAATTCTGTCTTAAGAGGAATGACTAAAAACTCAAGGAGTGATGACACAGTAGTCTTTCCTCGTTTTTTGCTGCTTGTGCAAAAAAAAGTCTCAAAGAATATATAATATTTTATTATCTACCTTATAAACGGAGGTTTTTAAGTTAGTAATTTCTGCTTTCCAACTAAAGAGCAGTAAAGATAAGAAAATAAGAGTTTCTAGAATATATTATATTTATTTTGCCTTTGGGAGCTAGAAAAATGAAAGAAGATTATTGAAATAATCTAATTTAAATTGTTGAAGTTATATCAGAAAAAATAACTTCATAAAATGAAAAAACAATTCTTTAGGTAAGCCATTAAGGAATATTTAAATGAATCAGTTGCTCTTCTCAACAAGTTGGTGGATACCTTTTTATGGGTTAATAGGTGCGCTTCTCACCTTGCCGTGGGCAATCGGATTAATTCGGCGCACAGGACCAAGACCAGCTGCTTATTTCAACTGGTTAACAACCGTTTTCGCTTTTGTCCATAGCGTGTTTATATTTATTGATATTTGGGATAGAGAACCAGAAAATTTCTTAATTACCTGGTTTAAAGCTGCGGATTTTGACCTATCCATTGCTTTAGAAGTCTCGCCAATCAGTGTTGGAGCAACAGTTTTAATTACAGGGTTAAGTTTACTCGCACAAACTTACGCCCTTGGTTATATGGAAAAGGACTGGGCTTTAGCGCGTTTCTTTGCACTGATGGGATTTTTTGAAGCAGCGCTGAGTGGATTAGCCATTAGTGACTCTCTATTTCTCAGCTATGCCCTTTTGGAAACGCTGACTCTTTCCACTTACTTGCTGGTGGGCTTCTGGTATGCTCAACCGTTAGTGGTTACAGCAGCGCGAGATGCATTTCTCACTAAGCGAGTGGGAGACTTGTTGCTGCTGATGGCAGTTGTGACACTTTCCACCATAGCAGGCAGCTTGAACTTTTCCGACTTATATGAATGGGCGCAGACAGCAAACTTAAGCCCGACGACATCAGCTTTACTAGGTTTAGCGCTGATAGCAGGACCTGCGGGGAAATGCGCTCAATTTCCGCTGCATCTGTGGTTAGATGAGGCGATGGAAGGTCCCAACCCAGCTTCAGTGATGCGAAACTCTCTGGTGGTTGCTGGTGGAGCGTATCTGCTATTTAAACTACAACCAATCTTAGCGCTATCGCCAGTCGCATTAAATGCTTTGATAATCATGGGTACGGTGACAGCAGTCGGTGCATCGTTAGTGTCGCTCGCCCAAATTGACATTAAACGAGCGCTTTCTCATTCCACCAGTGCATACATGGGATTAGCGTTTTTGGCGGTAGGGATGGAGCAAGGAGGAGTTGCTCTGATGTTGCTACTCACTCATGCAATTGCCAAAGCACTATTATTCATGAGTTCTGGTTCAGTCATATTTACGACTAACACTCAAGATTTAACAGAAATGGGCGGTTTGTGGTCAAAGATGCCAGCAACCACCACAGCGTTTGTTGTCGGTGCGGGTGGGATGGTAACGCTGCTGCCATTGGGAAGCTTTTGGGCAATGTTAGGATGGGCTGATGGCTTGGCATTGGTTAGCCCTTGGGTAGTTGCCGTCTTAGTGCTGGTCAATGGTTTAACGGCATTGAATTTGACACGCCTATTTCGCTTAATATTTTGGGGTACACCGCAACCAAAGACCCGCCGCACCCCAGAAGTTGGTTGGCAGATGGCATTGCCAATGGTATCCCTGACTGTAATAACTTTGTTATTACCTCTGATGTTGCAACAATGGTATCTACTACCTGATTGGGAAAGTATAAATTGGATAGTAGTAGGGTTGTTAGTATCCTCTACAGTGCTGGGGATAGGCATAGGGTCTAACATCTATTTGCACAAGGCTTGGTCGAGATCCACAGTCCTTGCCTGGAGATTCTTGCAAGACTTGTTGGGTTATAACTTTTACATTGATCGACTCTACCGAGTGACGGTAGTGAGTGCCGTCGCGCTGCTTTCTAAAATTTCTGCTTGGAGCGATCGCTTTGTTGTTGATGGTCTCATTAACTTAGTTGGGTTTGCAGCAATTTTCGGTGGACAAACCTTGAAGTACAGCGTTTCGGGTCGCTCTCAAGGATACCTGTTGACCATTCTTGTAGGCATCAGCGTCTTGGGTTTTTTCATTAGTTGGTCATTGGGCTTGCTGAATAAATTTCCGTTTTAGTCTCCTTGTCCCCTTTCTTTTTGTCCCCCTTCGCTCTGTTTGTCTATGCTCAGTGCTTTGCTTTTGGTGCCGTTGCTAGGTGCGGCTTTCATCAGTTTCTTGCCTTTTGGCATCTCCGCAAAACTTTCCCGCCGAGTTGCTTTGGTCGTTGCGAGTATCGCCTTCTTATGGACTGCGGTACTTTCAAGCCAGTTTGACCCTGGGGAAGTCAGTCAACAGTTTACCGAATTCTTTCCTTGGGTAGATGCTTTAGGATTGAGTTATCACCTGGGACTAGATGGTTTGTCACTACCTTTGTTGCTTTTAAATGGGTTGTTGACTTGCATCGCCATCTACAGCACCGACGAAAATATTGCGCGTCCTCGATTTTATTACTCTTTGCTGCTGCTGTTAAACGCTGGCGTGACTGGAGCCTTCATGGCACAGGATTTACTGCTGTTTTTCCTGTTTTACGAGATAGAACTGATTCCCCTATATTTTTTGATTGCTATTTGGGGTGGTGAAAAGCGGGGCTATGCAGCGACTAAATTTCTGATTTACACCGCTGTTTCTGGGATTATCATTTTGGCAAGTTTTCTTGGCATAGTTTGGCTGAGTGGTGCTTCTACCTTTGCTCTAGACGCCTTGAATACCAAGTCTCTGTCTTTGGAAACACAGATATTACTGCTAGTAGGAATTTTAATTGGTTTTGGCATCAAAATTCCCCTAGTTCCCTTCCATACTTGGCTACCAGATGCTCACGTCGAAGCATCGACACCGATTTCAGTGTTGTTGGCTGGAGTACTGTTGAAGTTAGGAACCTATGGTTTACTGCGGTTTGGGATGAACTTGTTGCCGGAAGCTTGGAGTTATTTGGCTCCCGCTTTAGCAACGTGGGCGGTGGTGAGCGTGCTTTATGGTGCATCTTGTGCGATCGCCCAAACAGATATGAAAAAAATGGTGGCATATAGTTCGATTGGACACATGGGCTATGTGCTTTTAGCCGCAGCTGCTGGAACACCTCTCAGCGTGTTGGGAGGCATCATGGAAATGATTAGTCACGGCTTGATTTCTGCCCTGCTGTTTTTGCTTGTGGGGGTTGTGTATAAAAAAGCAGGAAGCCGCGATTTAGATGTTCTCCAGGGACTCCTCAACCCAGAACGAGGTATGCCCGTGATTGGAAGCTTGATGGTGTTGGGAGTGATGGCAAGTGCTGGTATACCGGGAATGATTGGATTTATTGCGGAATTTATAGTTTTTCGCGGTAGTTTCGCAGTTTATCCAGTACAGACTTTGCTCAGCATGATTGGTACAGGCTTAACCGCTGTTTACTTCTTAATTCTCATGAATCGTGCCTTTTTTGGGCGCTTATCTGCACAAGTCATCAACTTGCCATGCGTATCTTGGGCAGATCGTACACCTGCGGTGGTTTTAGCTGTGCTGATTGTGATTTTTGGTATCCAACCCAATTGGTTAGTACGTTGGACAGAACCAACAATGACAGCGATGGTTAATACGCCAAACCCTATAGCAACGGTGTCTTTAGTTAAGGCAAAAGGCAAAAGTTAGACAGCCTTGGCTACACTAACAAAGTCCATCTACGCGGACTTTAACCATTTTGAAACCCACGTAGGTGGGTTTCGTCTGTGTCGGTGCACCTGTGCCAAGTACAAAATATGAGTCAAAAACCTTTACTCAACAATGACTTTTGGAGAAATGGCAATGGTAAACATCCAAAATAAGCCTATTAACTATCCATTAAGTGAGTATATTGAGCGACTAGAATCAGGAGGAGCATTACTTCCTGATACCCCAGAAAATTTGTTAGAAGTCGTTGGTATTCTCAAAAGCTACGGAGTTGTTTTAGATGCTTACTCAAAAAATTTGATATACATTGCTGAACATCAATTTTTTGTGTTCTTTCCGTTTTTTAAATATTTTAACGGAGACTTTTCTTTTAAAAAACTACTACGGCATTGGTGGCATGACAGAATAAATTTTGAATATGCCGAGTATTGCATGAAATCAATGATGTGGCATGGTGGCGGTGGGTTAGATAAATATCTCGATTCAACAGAATTTAAAGAAAGAGCGCAAGCTGTTATCAAAGCAAAATTTAAAAACAATCCCATCATAACGGGAGTTAATCAACTCTTTCCTGATTTCTTATTTGAACAGTTGCGAGTTAGTGCTTACACGACTGGTTTAGGTCAATTTTGGCGCGTGATGGCTGATATTTTCCTCACTTTATCAGACCGTTACGACCAGGGAGAAATCAAATCTATTCCTGATGTTGTAGACCATATCAAAGCAGGTTTAGTAGCAGATGCCAGTAAGCCAATTACCTACTCTGTGAAAATTCGGGATAAAGTTTACGATATCATTCCTAAATCTGTAGGCTTAACATTCCTTGCAGACACAGCAATACCTTATGTAGAAGCAGTTTTCTTCCGGGGAACGCCATTTCATGGCACAGTTTCATATAATGCTAAAGCATATCAAATTCCCCCCGATCAATCTCGATTTCAATATGGCGCTTTGTATGCTGATCCGTTACCAATTGGCGGGGCGGGTATTCCTCCTACTTTACTGATGCAGGATATGCGTCATTATCTTCCAGATTATTTGCACGAAGTTTATCGTCGCAGTCGTCGAGGAGAAGATGATTTGCGGGTACAAATTTGTATGAGTTTCCAAAAATCGATGTTTTGTGTCACCACAGCAACGATTTTGGGACTGATGCCAAATCCTTTGGATACTCAAGATCCAGATGAGCAAAAGGTAAACCGAGTCTTTATACAAAAGTGGCTTGATAGGTTAAAGACTTCGCGGTTGGAAGATGTGAACGACCAGACTAATTTTTGTCTTGTGGCATTGCCAAGGTCGGTTTAATAAATTTCTTGCAAATTATTGCAAAAATTGGTTTAGGGCTATTTGGAACCGCAGATAAACGCAGATAAACGCAGAGAATTTATAACGCAACTCAATTGAATGAACTAATTATTTATCTGTGTCCATCTGTGTCCATCTGTGGTTCATTATTTTTTTCTGTACCTTACAAGGGTTGCAAACCGCTATACCTGTGTGCATCTGTGTGAGTCTATGGTTTAATATTTGAAAAAATTGACTTTTGCATAAGGTCTATTGTAGACAAAGTACAATTTTTTAAGAGGCACAATAGAATTAGCCCCAGTAACCATTGCTAAAATTATTTGAACGTTTTGTGCGGCAGTCCCCACCCTCAGCGCAGCGGGGTGGGGAAGGATAGCGCTTCAAGGTCGAGCTTGATTTTGGATATATTTTTTTAGGACTTCTATTGGCGCACCACCACAAGAGGAAACATAATAAGAATTTGACCAGAACGAAACATCACCCCAATAATACTTTTTTACTTCTTCAGGAAATTCTTTTTTTAACATTCTTGCAGTAGAACTTTTTAAACTTCCTACTACTGCTGCAATCGAGTTTCTAGGATGGAAATCTAACAGGATGTGTACATGGTCTGATTCACCATTAAACTCAATTAACTGACAATCGATTTTGTTTGATACTTGCTCGACCATTTCTTTTAATCGGTCGAGCATTTTTGCGTTTAGCGCTTTACGTCGGTAATGAGTTACAAACACAAAGTGTAGTCGCACGCTAAAAACACTATGAGAACCTTTTCTAGCTTGGATATTGACAAGGTATAGCCGCATAAATACAAGAGCTAATATAACAGATAGGTCGAGATGTTATGGCTACCAAGCGAATTACTTTCAGGCTTTATCCTTCAAAGATACAAGCCGATAAAATGCACTATTGGAGACGACTTCATAAAGATTTGTACAATGCTTGTATTGAGCATCGTAAAACTTCATATAAAAAGTTCAAGAAATCAGTAGATTATTTCGACCAACAAAATTGTCTACCTGAGTTTAAAGAGTGTTGGTCAGAGTATAAAGAGCTTGGTAGTCATGCTTTACAAGACACCGTAAAAAGAGTTGATTTTGCATTCAAGCGATTCTTTAAGCTCAAGTCTGGGTACCCAAAGTTTAAATCAAGTCGCCATTATAAAGGATGGACTTATCCTTGTATATCTGGCTGGAAAGCTTGCACGAACGGCAAGAATGGTTATCTAAAAATCTCTAATTTAGGTAACTTAAAAATGCGCGGTCAGGCTAGAGATTGGGGTAAGCCTAAAACTTGCACAATCATGTTTAAGCAAGGGAAATGGTATGCTTCAATCACTGTTGATTGTGTTCCATCTCGTTATCAAACAGATACAGGTGCTATTGGCTTAGACTTTGGTACTCACCATGCTATTGCAGATTCTAATAGCAATGTGATTGAGAATCCCAGATTTGTTAAATTTGCTCAAACCAAGATTAACAAGATAGCTAAAACCAGTCGTAGAAAAAGATCACCGACAAGAAGTGGAAAGCCTTCTCGACGTTGGAAAAAAACAAATAAAGCGGTAGCCAAGATACAATCTAAGGTTGCACGTCAAAGACAAGATTGGCAGCACAAAGTCTCTACACAAATAGTTAGCTGTAATAGCTTGGTAGCGACTGAGAAGTTAAATCTTAAGGGGATGACCCGCAAATCTAAAGGCAAGAAAAAACGTCAAAAGTCAGGACTTAATCGTTCATTGCTTGATGTAGGAATTGGGAACCTCAAAGACTTGATTAAGTACAAAGTCACCGAAGCAGGTGGTTTTTATGTAGAAGTACCGACAACCAAAGTTAAGCCATCTCAGACTTGCCCTAATTGCGGTCACCAAAAGAAGAAAACGCTCGCAGAAAGAGTACACCATTGCGAAAAATGCGACTACCAATGTGATAGGGATGTAGCAGCAGCAATGGTTATGCTTAATTACGCAAGGGGTATGGAACGTGCCTCTACAGACGGTGATGAGTTAACCTCAACAGGAGTGCGGAAGCTTCAAGCAAGTGACTCAAATGAAGCGTCAGAAACAGCTAGCTCAGCCGAAGGCGGCTAGCTTGTAGTTCATATTAAAGAAAACAGGAGATACAAAAATGAGTACAAAAGAAAAAATCCAAGCAGAAATTGACAACCTTGACGAAAAACATCTTGATGAACTCTATCTCCTCATCAAAAATTTTACCCAATCTAAACAAAGCTCACAGAAACTAAGCTTCATGTCTAAACTAAAACAGATCAAGATTGATGCACCAGAGGATTTTGCTGCCAATCTTGATTTATATGTAAGTGGGGAAAAGGGTGTCGAATAAAGTATTTGTTGACACTTTATTTGTTGTAGCCTTGATTAACCAGCGTGACCAGTATCACCAAAAAGCCTACGAATTAGCCGAAAAATTGGAAGGATATTCCTTACTCACAACTGACGCTGTATTGCTGGAAATTGGTAACGCTTTAGCACGAAATTATAAAGACAAGGCGGTTGAAATCATTGAGCAGTTTTTTTCTTCAGAAGAAGTAGAAATTGTGCGGCTTACTCCACAAATATTCGAGCAAGCGTTTATACTCTACAAAACGTACCAAGATAAAGCATGGGGTTTGGTTGATTGCATTTCATTTGTAGTCATGCAAGCACAAGTGACTCAAGCTTTGACCTTTGATCAGCATTTTGTACAAGCAGGCTTTCAAGCATTAATGAAGTGAAGATAATATAGCGCTTGAGTGTTGAGTGCAATACATCAAGAAATAAGAACCACAGATGGACACAGATGGACACAGATAAATTTGTACTTCATTGAAACGAAAAGCGCTATATATAGCAGTCTGCCCTTGGATTTGTGAAAAAACAAGATCCCCGACTTCGCCAAAGTTGTCGGGGATCTGAAGAACTCAATTTTCAATTATAAATTTACATCATTTAAACTTTCGAGCGATCCGTCAAAATTTCGTATCCCGTCTCTGTCACCAACACAGTATGCTCAAACTGAGCGGATAGAGAATTATCTACCGTCACAGCTGTCCAACGGTCAGATAAGGTGCGTGTATACTTAGAACCAGCATTCAAAATTGGCTCAATTGCCAGCGTCATTCCCGCACGGAGTTTAACATTTGGCATTTCGCGGGTGCGGAAGTTGAAAACTGAAGGTTCTTCATGCAGGTTACGACCAACACCGTGTCCGGTAAAGTCCTGTACTACACTAAACTTATTTGCCTTCACATGGTCTTCAATTGCTCCAGCAATATCCATCAGGCAGTTTCCTGCTTTCACCTGTTCAATGCCTTTGAAAAGAGCTTCTTCTGCTACGCGAATCAGTCTTGCAGCTTCTGGAGTGACTTCGCCCACAGCAATTGTAATACAAGAATCACCATGAAAGCCTTGGTAATATGCGCCGGTATCGACTTTTAAAACATCTCCAGGGCGGATGACTTTTTTGGCATTAGGAATGCCATGTACAACTTCATTGTTGATACTGGAGCAGATAGAACCAGGAAAACCGTGATATCCTTTAAAGCTAGGTGTTGCATCCATTTCCCGGATGCGTCTTTCCGCATGAGCATCCAAATCAGCTGTGGTCATACCTGGCTTTACCAGCTCGGAAATTTCTTTTAGCACGGTTGCCACTATTTTTCCTGATTGCCGCATAATTTCAATTTCACGCGGCGATTTGATTTCAATTCCTCGGCGTTGCTTTTTTTGAGGCTTGTTTTGAGCTGGTTGAGAAAGCAGGTTACTAAGAATGTTCATGGGAAATTAATGAATATCTGTGCCTTGTCGCTTGTATATCAATAGTTCTTTTAACTTTAGTTCTTCTAACTTGTTGAGAAACAATACCTATATTTAAGTTAACTTATTTTTTGCCAAAAGCTGTCTTATAAAGCTTAAGAGTACTTAAACTGCACTCTAGCGGCAATAGATCCAGTTTGCAGTCTTAGAAGATGTTTGTAAACTACCGATTTGTATCGAGATCCCCCCTAGCCCCCCTTAAAAAGGGGGGAAAATAATCTCAAAGTCCCCCTTATTAAGGGGGATTTCGGGGGATCGAAAAGTTTGTGATACATAACTAGCCACTTTTAAAACATCCTCTTAAAAAAAATTGAATTTTGCACTGTTAATGACTTGTGATTATTTATATCAAGTTCTCATAATTACTGATAAGTCAAAAATTTTTATGTCCCCGCGTTTGCGTTTCCGATCAAACCTGATACTATCCAGTCATACCCCATCACTGTAGTTTCAGGCTTTTTTACTACTGTAGAGACGTGCTATGGCACGTCTCTACAACACTGCGCCATCGCGTCTGTACAACTAATGACTCATCATGCCTTGGTCTGCAAATACAGCAGGTCCAGCTGTCACTACAACAATTTTATCTGGATAAAGTAACTCACGGGCTGCTTGATTGACTTGGTCAAGGTTGACTGCTTGAATTTTTTCGGTACAATGGCGCAATTCCTCTTTATCTAGCCCGTACACTTCATTCATCAGAATTTTATGTGTTAATTCCTCTGGATCTGCCAGGGATATGATGTAGTTGCTGATCAAGATGCGTTTAGCTGTCTCTACTTCCGGTTCAGTGACGCCTTTTTCATGAATTTCCTTGAGGAGTTCGCGGGTACTGGCGATCGCCTGACGTGTATCTTCTGGAGAAGTTTGCATCTCAATCAAAAATGTTCCAAAATTGCTTCCAGCAAGGAAGTTGCTGTATATTCCGTAGGTTAGCCCAAGGCGATCGCGCACTTCTGCTCCTAGCCGACTCGATAAAGTATCGCCCCCCAAAATCTGATTCAATACCTGAGCTGCAAAAAAGCGCGGATCTTTGCGGTTAATCCCTGTGTTACCCATGTAGGTAATCGCTTGAGCTTTACCCGGAACAACAGAGTTGACGCTCACAACTTTTTCTGGTATTATATCCGCTGGATAGTTCAAAGTTGGTGGTGAACCGCTTGCTTTCCAGTTACCAAACTCACTTTTTATAAGTGCTTTGACTTGATCTGGAGCAAAATCTCCTACCAGCGCTAGGACTGTCGTGTCTGGACGGTAATGTTTTGTTTTAAATTCAAGAACATCCTTACGGTTAATCCGTCGCAAAGTTTGCTCTGTTGGAAATGTATGTAAGGGATGTTTTTTCGGGTAAACCGATTGTACAAATGTTCTTTCTGCGACTTCTGAGGGATCATCTAACTCATGCTTCAACGCAGTCAAGGCGTGTTTGCGAGTCAGTTCTAACTCTTTGGTGGGAAAATTAGCATTTTTGACAACATCTGCTAATGTCTGAATCAGAATCGGTAAGTCAGCCGCCAAGCTATCACCTTCAATCCGCACACCTTCTCGGTACGTTTCAAACTCAAGGCTTGCTCCCCGATCTTCTAAGGTTTTGGCAACAGTTAAAACGTCCTTTGTTTTTGTGCCATTCATTAAGTTTTCTGCCACAACAGACGCCAGTCCAGCTTTATCCTCTGGGTCAAATTCCCTACCAGCTTTGACGTAACCTGAAAGTGTCACTGTGGGAGTGCTAGTGTCAGAAACGAGCAATACCCGTAAACCGTTAGATAATGTAAATTGCTCTGGCAGCGTATGACTTCTAGGAACACTAGTCAAATCTACCGTCGGTAGGTATTTTGCCACTTCCTGTGTATTCACAGCACCTGAAGCAAAATTTTCCGTGTTGTGTTTGGAGTTCGTCTTCTCACCATTCCCCGTTGCCTTGACTTGAGTTGGCTTAAAAAAGCCCACTGTACGTGCTTCCGGTTTGAGGTATTTTGTTGCGACACGCTGCACATCCGCCGCTGTTACTTGGCGAATAGCTGCTAAGTATTTTTCTGTATAGTGATAATCACCTGCTGTTGTTTCGTCATTACCCAATTGCAACGCCAGACTGGTGATATCACGGTTACTCAAAATCACAGACGCTTGCAACTGCGCCTTGGCTCGATTCAGTTCTTCTATTGTGACTCCTTTTTGTGTAAGTTTGGCGATCGCACTTCTAAGAACTGAGTCAATTTTTTTCAAGTCTTGATCGGGATCAGCCGTTACCGACAACTCATACCAGCCTGATTCAAGCAAGCTAATTACAGAAGCGGAAACATCACTCGCTAAACCAGATTCTACCAATACCTGCTCAAGGCGAGAATTCCGTCCGTCTGTTAATATACGATCCATCAAATCCAACGCTGGCACATCCGGATGATTCGCATCCGGTAACGGATATACTGCGTGCAATAACGTTCCAGCTCCTGGTTCCCTCAAAACAATGGGAGTCCTCTGTTTTGATTCTTTACTCCTGACTCCTGACTCCTGACTCTTGACTCCTGACTCCTGACTCCTGACTCCTGACTTCTCACTCTTAGGTATTTTCCCAAAAATCTCTTTAACTGCTTCGAGGGTTGGTTCGGTTTGGAAATCTCCAACAATCACTACAACAGCATTATCAGGAGTGTAGAAATTATCATAGTACTTCCGCACCTGCTCTAAATCAAACTTTTGCACATCAGCTTCAGTACCACCAACAGGTAATCCGTAAGCATGGTTAGGGAACGCCGCTTGCATGACAGCGCGGCTGAGGCGGTACTCAGGGCTATTTTCGTAACCTTGCAACTCGGAAATCACAACTCGCTTTTCGCTTGCTAGTTCCACAGAATCAATCACAGCATTTTGCATTCTGTCTGCTTCTAGCTCTAACAAAGCTGTCAGCTTATCGCGCTCTGCTGTATTGTAGTATACCGTTTGGTCATAGCTCGTGAAAGCGTTTGAGTCACTGCCCAAAGCACTTAACAATCTTCCAAATTGAATTGGACGATTTTTTGTGCCTTTAAACATCATGTGTTCTAACTGATGAGCAATGCCATTTAATCCAGGTTCTTCGTTACGTGATCCCACTTTGTACCATACCTGCACAGTCACCACTGGGCTGGAGTGTACTTCTCTAGTAAGAACAGTCAGACCATTGTCCAAGACTGTTTTGCAAACATTTTCTATCAACGGAGGTATTGTTTTTTTTGATACGATTATTTTATCTGAGTTTAACCAGGTGGAAGCGGCTGTAATCTTGCTAAAAGAAGATGCATCTCCAAGCAACAACACCGTCATCAACCAAAAACTTAATAATAACAAAGGAAAACGATATCGATGCAATTTACGCAACACAGGCATGTATTTTACTACGCAAACTGTAAATTAAATTACAGATTTTTTTCTTCAATATAGTTGAGCTTCTCTGAGTCCGGTGTGCTCTCAACAAGACTACAGAGAAGAAAAATTTATTTTACAGACAAAAAATTTTAAGTTCAACTATTCAACTATGAAAGTGTTGCTAATACACGGATGAATTCCAAGGGCAAACCATCAGGATCTGCAATAAAAGCTACTTCGTAAAGATGATTACCTATTTGCTGCTGTGTAGGTTCTAAAAGAATTTTCAGTGGTTCTAACAGTTCAGAATTATTTTTTGCTAAAACCAAAAAGTTTTCTTTTAAATTTGTTAACCAACTCGGTAAATCTGATGTGATCTCAGTCAAATCAAATGAGAGATGGTAGTATCCCACATAGTGTTCATCTCCAAAAGCATCTGGAGCAGGTTTTGGTTGAGGAATTTGGATAAGTTCTATTCTGCCGTTGAGTCCTTCTAGCCAACAAGCAAGAGTGTAGCCTGTCGTGAAGCGTTCGCAAACGCTAAACCCTAGCTGTTCGTAGAAGGCGATCGCCCGATGAATATTTGCTGTACGAATAGAAGCGTGATGCATAATTTTAATTATAAGTCATCAGTCATTAGTCATAACTTATGAAAATTTAGACTAATGACTTTTGACGTTGGATCTTTACTCAAATAATCTGAAATAGGGATAGCGCACTGGCACACCAGGCTCTTTTTCCAAATCGAAATTAATCACTTCCCAACAGGGATCTTCCGAAGAATCGGGGCTAAACTCTACAGGCAAACCATAAAGTCGCGCCGAAGTCATCTCCGGCTGTCCAGAACGCCAAGGGGTGCTACGCTCTAGGTAACCACTCATCAACTCTTGATAGCGTCTGGCAATGATCACCCGTGTTGCTCGGTACCCTTGGGTATAGAGCTTGTCTAGTGCTTCGTGAATTTCAAATCGAATGCCATCGGGATGAGTATGCTGCCGATACCATTCGCCATTCCATCGTCGCCAATGACGCCCTGATTGTAGGTGGATTAATTCTCCAGTTTTCGGATTAGCTTCAAACGCGCCGTGACGTGGACATAAATACGTATCTGTTAGTGTCAAAGCCGGGATTGTTTGGCGGCAGTGGGGACACTGAATTTCTGGACCGAATATAGGGTACTGCAAGCCTGGATTCATCATGAAGTGCGTAAAAACATATTTTTGTCTCCACCAGTAATATTGGTTCCTTTTACACTTCTGCTCCACCTCACTCGGGTACTGACTTACTGCTGCTCTTGATATTCAAGACTGTACACCGTGATATCCTGGTGAATGCGACCTACCAAGGTTGGAGTTCCTCCAGTGTTCCTGGGTACCACATTTTTATTCTACCGTTCTATTCTACCGTGTCTATCGCTTCCTACTGGTCTTCTCCCGATATTTCTCAAGCTGCCTTCATAGCAGCGAATGCTGTTGTTATGGGTTCGGTAAAAATTGCAGCAGGCGTGAGCATATGGTACGGTGCAGTTGTCAGGGGAGATCTGGAAAGCATAGAAATTGGCGAATGTACAAACATTCAGGATGGAGCAATATTACACGGTGATCCAGGTAAACCTACGGTATTAGAAGATCATGTTACCGTAGGGCATCGCGCTGTCATACATTCCGCTTATATTGAACGCGGCAGCTTGATCGGGATTGGCGCAATTGTTCTAGATGGGGTACGGGTAGGGAGTGGTAGCATTATTGGTGCAGGCGCAGTCGTTACTAAAGATGTACCGCCTTTATCCCTTGTTGTAGGCGTTCCTGGGAAAGTTGTGCGCCAAATCTCACCAGATGAAGCAGCAGAACTCATCGAACACGCCCAACGTTACAAAAAGTTAGCCGACTTTCATGCTGGCAAGGGTACGGATATCGGGTTTACGGTACCTGAGTGAGAGAAACGCGGAAATTGTAAATATTCTTTACATTTTGTTTGGGAAAATTCACCACTTCAGTTAAAAATAAAAATGAGAGTACTTGACAAAACTTTATTTCTACATAACAGAGGGGTTGTAAATATGGACATTGATATGCGTGTAGCAATTGTTTTAGCGCCAGTTCTGATTGCTGCTAGTTGGGCTGCGTTTAACATTGGTGCTGCTGCTTTAAATCAATTACAAAACTTTTTGAATAGAGAAGCCTAGAATCAAATTATCACTATAAATATTTAACCGACTGTTTTTAATGATACGAGCAGTCGGTTTTATTTTTACTGAAGAACTCAGAATTTAGAATTCAGTAGTCAGAATCAAAAAAGGATACAAGCCCCCGTGGCGGTTATGGGAAAAAAAGAAAGATATATTTCATGTCCAAGGCAGCTTTTCCAACGCCCGGTTATGGGGATCTATTGTGGGTTCTATGTTCTGTGTTCTGCGTTCTTTTTAAATTTTCCTCACCTTAGCCTCCTGACTATCTTTCGTGGATATTAACTCCTTACTACAGCCCTTCCAACACTTTGGCGTCCATCTTGGATTGGAACGCATTGTTAAACTACTGGCAAATCTTGGAAATCCCCATCATCAAGTTCCGATAATTCATGTTGCAGGTACTAACGGTAAAGGTTCCGTCTGTGCCTACCTTTCTTCTATTCTCACCGCAGCGGGTTATCGTACAGGACGCTACACCTCACCTCATTTGGTTGATTGGACAGAACGCATTTGTCTCAACGAACAGCCGATTTCCTCTGAACAATTGTGCCAAGTATTACTGCAAGTGCAAGCTGCTATTCAACAAGATGAAGAGCCGCCAACGCAGTTTGAAGTGATTACCGCAGCAGCTTGGTTATATTTTGCACAAGCTAAAGTCGATGTGGCAGTGATAGAAGTTGGATTGGGAGGACGCTTGGATGCTACAAATGTTTGCTTGAACCCCCTCGTCACCATCATCACTTCCATTAGCCGTGAACATTGGCAGGTTCTTGGTCCTACTGTTGCCGATATTGCCAGAGAAAAAGCTGGTATTCTCAAATCTGGATGTCCTGCTGTTGTGGGAACATTGCCAAGCGAGGCAGAACAAGTCGTGCGATCGCGTGCTTTAGAATTACAATGCCCTCTTATAACACCGCAGCCAGCACGTCAAATTGACGCAGGATGGGCAGAGTATCAAACAATTCATCATACCCTCCGGGAAGCCGCCGATAGGGCGTCTACAAAGTTCATTAAATACCCCTTACCGTTACAGGGGCAATTTCAGTTGACAAATTCAGCTTTGGCTTTAGCTGCTATAGAAATTTTACAAACACAGGGTTGGCAGATTTCTGAGCAAGCCATCATTACAGGAATGGCGAATACTAAATGGCTGGGGCGAATACAATGGACAAGTTGGAAAAACCATAAATTGTTGCTAGATGGCGCTCATAATCCAGCAGCCGCGCAAGTTTTGCGAGATTATGTGGATAGTTTAACCCCACCCCCAGCCCCTCCCCCGCAGTCGCCTCAACGGGGGGAACCCCCGCACGGCGCTGCTCTCCGCAAGCAGGGAGGGGAGACGACTCAGCACTCTGTGAATTGGGTGATGGGAATGCTCTCCACAAAAGACCATGTGGATATTTTCAAAGCCTTACTGCGACCAAATGACCGATTATATTTAGTGCCAGTTCCAGATCACAGTTCAGCAGATCCTGGGGAATTAGCAAAACTGGCTCAGAGTGTTTGCTCAGAATTAAGTTTTTGCTGTACTTATCTAGATTTATTACCAGCGCTAGAGGCAGCTTTTACCTCGACGGACAATTTGGTAATCTTGTGCGGTTCGCTATACTTAGTCGGGCATTTTTTAGCAACTACGGTTCAAAATGAGTAGGCTTCTTGCAAAAGTCAATTGAATGAAAATGAAACCACAGATGGACACAGATGGACACAGATAATTTATAGCGGAGCTGATCGACTACCGAATCGCGGTCGTTTACGGCGACGAGGATGTCAAATCTTTGCAATATACTATTTCTGTTTGTATCTGCAAATTCTCAATCACACCTGATATTTTGTATTCTCTCTTCTCAAATAACTTTATCATCGCCAAATTATCACTCTCGGTTGAGGAAAATATGATTTTTCCTTCACATATTTGCTCTACAAATTCCATGATTTTGTTTCCGATTCCTTTTCTTTTGAAATCAGGGCGGATACACAAAAATCGAATAAAAGGTCTGCTGTAAAAAGTATAGTCAAACGTTACATATCCTGTAATTATTTTTTCGTGTGTAGCCACATAACATTCTTCTCTTTGTATTTCCGCTTTTCTATCTCCGGCAAAAATATCAAATTTATCTATTTCTTCAAAGTCGCTTAATGAAGCTTTTCCAATTCTGATTTTTTCAAGCATTTTCTATTCTGATTTTGTTAATCAAGCTAACTAACGCTTCTATTAACGTCTGATTTTGCTCATCCGTACCAACTGTAATCCGCAGCTTATCTTCTAACCCAGGTTGCTTATAGTAACGCACCAAGATTCCGAGTTCTTTCAGAGCCAAGTAAAGAGACTCTGCATTTCCCTCGTGAGGAGTTGCCAAAACAAAGTTACCCTGAGAATCAAGCACTCTCCATCCCAGATTCTTCAAGTCTAGGGTTAGCTTTGTCCGCGATATTTTCACTTTATCTGCACAAGCATTTTTGTATGCTTGATCCCGCATTGCTGCTGTACCGACTGCTATGGCGATCGCATCAATGTTGTAACTGTCTTTTACCTTAAATAACCCCGAGCCAAGTTTTGGATTTGCCACTCCAAAGCCCATCCGCAAGCCTGCCAAGGAATACCCTTTCGACAAAGTACGTAACACAATCACGTTCTCGAATTCTTGCACTAATGGCAACGCGCTATACTCAGCAAAGTCAACGTAAGCCTCATCAATCGCCACAATTCCTGAGACTTGCTGCGCTAATTCCCGCAGATCATCCAAAGGTACCACATGACCAGACGGACTGTTCGGAGAAGCAATAAACGTAATTGCTCCATTTGCCGCAACGAGTTCCTTGATTGGTAACTGAAAGTTGGCAGAGTAAGGAACTTCAACCACTTGGGCAGGTTGGATAGCTGCTAAAGTCCGATACAGCACGTAGGTTGGTACGGGATACACGACTTTGCGTTCATTTCCCTCCGCACAGCAGCGTATCAGCACATTCAGCAGTTCATCGCTCCCATTACCCACAATGATCCAATCTGCAGGCACTCCCAACGCATCACTGACTGCCTGACAAAACTCTCTCGCAAATGGATCAGGGTAGCGCCGTAGCCACTCACTATCTAAATTTTGCAGCACTTCCATCGCCTTTGGGGAAGGCGGATAGGGATTTTCATTTGTGTTGAGTTTGATAATTTTTGTTCCTGGTTTGGGCTGTTCACCAGGAATGTAGCCAGTCATGGTATCAATGGCAGGACGGAAGTAGCTCATAACGAATCGTGGGAACTCATGTAAGTCGGGGTCTATTGTATGACAACAGCCCACATCGCTTCACAGACTGTCTTGTTTGTTTTACATTTTTGTACGGTGGGCACTGCTACTAAAGCCCTCGTATAGTGGGCAGAATCTGACTGGCAGTGCCCACCCTACGTGTGTTTGTACGTATGTTTCTTTTTACTTTTTTCAATTCTATGAGACTGCCAAAAACCGTTTCTAAAAACCTACGCAGATCTAGGAAGAAATCCGTAAATATGCACAAAATTTATCGAACAGCAGCGAACCCCTGATGGCGATCGCTCTCCCTAGGGTTTTATTTATGTTCAATCGTCGCATTTACTCAAATTAGGGCTGGAGTAAGTTCAACCCCAGCCCTAATAATCGATGCTTGCTATTCTTTCACAAGTGTTAAAGCTTCTTCGCCGTTATGTAAAATTACTAACTTCTTACCATTTTCTTCAGATTTCACTTCCCACTCAAAGCCTGGTTTGAGTGGACGTATGGGAACAGATGTAATATTCCATTCACTTTTATTTAAGTTAGAACTTGGGTTACTTGATTGAGAACCTGATGAAGTGGAATCTTGAACTTGTGGTTGTGCTTGGGAATCACTTGTCTTTGCAAAGCTAGGGTTCTGAAACAGAAAACACACGCTAAGCATAACAAAGGTAAAAACGATTACTTTTTGAAAGAAACGCTTCATGGCAAGATATTACCTTCAATCACTTTACTACGTAAACCGTTGTAACAGTTGAGCTAAAGATAGAATATCATCCCGGTTGCCGCACAAGGGCAACGCCCTCCCCGAAATTTCAATGCGTTTCGCGAAATTGTTGAAACGCTTGCTGACAAGGCTGAAATGGAATTTCAAAGAGAACCAGGCGATCGCTCAAATCACCCCAAAAGCTTGGTATCCAACCGGTGCGCCGTTGCACCAGCGTCGCGTGAGGGATACGCGTCTAGGTATAACCGTACAGGTACAGTGAAGTTTCTTTTGGATTAAGCTAACTTCTGGTGCTATTCCACTCCTGTGCTGCATCCTCTACAGCTTTATCTACTGTCTTCTCACCCAGCATTGCTGCTTGCAAATTCTCGTAGATTGCCTTTTGCAAAAGTTTTATATCCTTAAGCCTGGGAGTTAATACCTCTGCTTGTTGCAGTTCTTGGGCGCTAATTACTCGCGCTTGATCTAAAGCCGAGGCATTGGCGGGTGCATCTTTGAAGTAGCTGTCAGCCAGCGACTTGACTGTAGACGGGAGAACGTTGGCTGCTTTGGCAAAAGAGAGCTGATTCTCGTCATTTGTAAGAAACAAGGCGAATTTGAGGGCGGCGTCGGGTTGTTTGCTGTCGCGGGGGATAACGACGTTCATCACAGCGACATTTTTCTTGCCGTTTTCACCTGTGATTTGTGGTGCAGTTGCGGAAACTTTAGCTATTGCTGGGGCATTTTTGTTAATGTTCTCAAGAAACTCCCCACCAGAAAACAGCAACGCCGTTTCTCCTGCTTGGTACAAATCTATTGCATGACGGTGTCCTTGTGTCAATGTTTCTTTGGGTAGAAGCCCTTTTTTGTATAAATCTACCCAATACTGAAACACTGCTTTACCTTGTGGGGAGTTAAAAGCTGCTTTACCCCCAGCATCTAGCAAAGTGACCCCCATTTGTGCAAAGGACTCTAGCACCTCACCAGCATCTTGGGGGACGAACGTCACAAAAAAGGCATACTTACCGGTTTTGTCTTTAATTTGTTGAGCCACCTGCGCTAATTCAGGGTAGGTAGCAGGTGGCTTGTTGATACCTGCCTGTTTTAATAAATCGGTGTTATAAATGGTTAGCCGAGTGGTGAGGTACCAGGGAATCCCAAAACTCTTGTCATTGAGCGTGCTAGCTTTCCAGATATTCGGTAAATATGAGGAACGCACTTCATTTGGAAGTTTTGCATCCAAATCTAACCAGGCATTTCGTCCTGCAAGTTGGGAAGCAAAATCCGGATTGAGGTTGACAACATCAGGTGGTGTTTTTGCGGAAACAGCTGTTAAAATTTTGTTCTCCATTGCCGTCCAGGGTACATCAACCCAGCTAACTTTTATACCTGGATTTTGTGACTCAAAAGACGCAATTAGGCTTTTAAAGTAGTTGGTAAATTGAGGTTGGAGTTGCATTGTCCAAAACTCAACATTTGCCGCTCCTGATGATGCCTGTTTTGTGGTATTGCTGACATTTCCTGTACCACAACTAACAATCCAACTGGTCAATACACCGAGTAACGCCCAAACAATTAATCTTTTGAACTTTTGAATTCTAACCATCGTGCTTGTACTTTTTTATCTTGTTCAGGGTGAAGTGCTTATGCAAAATTGTGGAGATTATAGGCTAAAACAATTTTCTAGCTACAATATCAATTCTTAATATCATTTGATTTTTCGATTGGTAGTCGAACGGGCAAAACTGTGGTTAGGCAATTCAAGACTTTATTTGGTAAATATTACCAAGGGGTTGGCATAGAACTAGCACCGCAACGCGTGAATTTAGTTCAGCTACGCAAGCAACGCCAAGGTTTGAAACTAGAAACTTTAACATCAGTGTCGGTTCCAGAAGGTGTTTTTGTTAATGGTCAAATCACTGATCCCGCAACAATGGCGGAACTCATCCAGGAAGCGATCGCTGAAAGTAAAATCAAAGCTTTTCGTGTTGCTACCGCTGTACCAGGGCGATACTCAATTATACGCCTTATATCCGTGCCAGCAGAGTTAGATGACAAAGAACTACAGGAGATGGTACTTAACCACGAAGCAGGTTTGTATTTACCTTATCCTCGTGAAGAAGCTGATGTAGACTATCAGAAACTTGGGTACTTTGTAGATCACGATGGCATCGAAAAGGTACAGGTATTGCTAGTTGCTACTCGTAAGGAAATTACCGATAGCTTTATAGATACATTTGAACAAGCTGGATTGCAAATTGATGTTTTAGAGATTAACAGTTTTGCTCTGATTCGGACACTTCGCGAACAATTGCGACAATACGGACCACAAGAAGCAGCAGTGCTCGTGGATATAGAATTCGACAGCACAGAAATAGCGATCGTTGTGAATGGAGTGCCGCAATTTTCGCGTACCGTTCCCATTGGAACGTATCAAATGCAAATTGCTATATCTCGAGCAATGGGTTTACCCGTTTCACGAGATATAGAACTTTTGTATGGAATGTCTATTCCTTTAACTCCTATAGATGATGAAGAGAAAACTGGCGTTCCTGAAATGAACCCAGGTATGGTAGCGATGATGCGGGTGTTAGGAGAACTCACAGATGAACTACGCCGTTCCATTAATTTTTATCTACATCAAAATGAAAATTTGGAGGTAGCGCAAATCATGCTAGCAGGACCAGGCGGCGGACTGGAACAAATTGATGAGTTTTTTACACAACGATTAAGTTTGCCAACCTCTCAAATAGACCCAATAGCCGCTTTGTCATTGCAAATTGACGAAGAGAAATACCCCGTAGCCCAACGTCCTGGATTGGGGGTAGTGCTTGGTTTAGGAATGCGGGAGGTACGATGAAAATTCAAAATTCAAAATTCAAAATTCAAAAACAAGAGAATCACCTAAAAGTGGTAGGTTTCCTGTCTGTTGATACTATGCAAATTAAAGAGTAAAAAATATATACAATGTACAGCTTAGAGATTAACTTTCTCAAAGACCGCTCAATTTACCAGAAGAATTCTAAAAAGAACCGACCAGCAATATCTCTACGTACTCGAGATTTCACCCCACTGTATATAGGAATAGCAGTCAGTATATTTTTACCATCTTTAATGGGAACGAGTTGGTGGTTTTTGCAAGCAAAAAATCGTGAAATAGAGCAGAACAGAGCACAATTAGAACAGGAGAATCAAAGGCTCAGGATAGAAATAGCAAATATCAACAAAATCAAAGAAGAAACAAACAAAATTAAGCAGGAAACTCAAGCTTTAGTTAGTGTTTTTGACCAGATTCGTCCTTGGTCAGCTGTGTTACAAGATTTGGGCGATCGCATCCCAGCAACTGTGCAAATTGATAGCATCAAGCAAATTCCACCCACAGCCCCAACAGAAGGACAACCAGCACCCAATCCTGCTGGAGGTGTGGAAATTTCAGGGTTTGCTCGCTCCTTTGGCGATGTCAACGATTTTATGCTGAGTTTGCAACAGTCTCGTTTCTTCAAAGCTGCACAGACAAAAATTATCACAGCAGAGTTAGTAGATGCACCGATACAACTCGGCTTTCAATCTACTACGAGCATAGAAATTAAAGCACCCCAAATAGTCAAATACACAATTCAATCCAGTCTCAGTGATGTTCCCGCTTCTGAATTAATTCGGGAATTGGAACAAAAAGGCACAGTAGGACTAGTGAATAGAATCCGCAGTATGCAACAGATAGGAGTCATTCAGAAATGACTTTCAATGATGATTTCAACTTTGTAGAAAGCACGGAATTTGATACAGCTTCTCCAAGTTCACTCGTTATTTTTGGCATTCCCCTAACACCAAAACTTATCGGTATTATCCTAGGGAGTTTAGGGCTTGCAGGAGCAGTTTATATGCTGATAAATTCCGTGATGCCAGCATGGAATACTCTTCAACAGCAGCAAACAACAGAGAAGCAATTACAGGAAGTTGTTGACCAAAAGAAAAGTATCATTCAACAAATGGACACAGTCAAACAGGAGCAAGTACTTTCCAAACAGCAACAACTCCAAGTTTTAGCTTTATTTGCTAATGAAAAAACCTTGGATACACTACCGCTGGATCTCAATCGCTTAGTTGAATCTGGCAATACTCAAATTCCTCTTAATGCAGTGAGAGCAAAACTAAGGAAATACGTCCCTACTGGAAAGGCTGAACCGATTACTGATGGCAGTCTTGGTTCATTGGTAAATGGCAAGCTAAAACGCAGCAGTATCAATATCGAAATCATCGGAACCTACGAGCAAACACAATCCATTCTCCGTAATATAGAGCGGTTACAGCCTTTGTTAATAGTGAAAGACTATCAATCAAGTTTGGCACCAGAAGGAGCAACTCAACAGGACAAAACTGTGATGCCTAGAGTTGGACCAGCACCTATTAGTACATCTTTCCAGTTACAAGCATTAATGCCACTCAGTCAAGAGGAAGTCGCGGCTGCTGCTACGGCAAAACCAAATAATAAGTAGATGGGCATAAATAAACACTTTTAAATGTAGTAAGGGCTTGATTTATAGATAGTTTTCTAATTATGAGGAATAAACTGTGAAACAGCTTCACGCTAGTAGTGTTGTATTAGATGCTGCTGCAATGGTTTTTTTAGCGGCTCAACCAGTATGGGCACAGACTACTCAAATTACTGAAGTGCAGCTTAGTCCAGTTGATGGTGGAATTAACGTAACATTGACAATTGCCTCAGGCTCACGCCCACAAATTTTTACGACAAAAAAAGGTAATACTTTAGTCGCAGATATTATTAATACTCAATTACGTTTACCACAAGGAAATAGTTTCCGCCAAGACAATCCGGCTCCAGGAATTGCCTCAGTGACGGTTAATCAGCTCGATGCTACTAGCATCCAACTAAGAGTGACTGGAACCAGCAGCACCCCCAACAGCCAACCTGTAGTGCGAAACCAAAATGAAATTATTCTTGGTTTTACCTCAACACAAGGAACACAAGCAGCACCGCCTTCTCCTTCACCTCAACAAAGTCAAAAGCCAGACGTTCTCGTTCCGAACCCACAAGTTAGCATTAACGGCACACCTACACAAGCACCAGGTTCAAACACGAACCAAGCTCCACCTTTCTTACCTAGAGCCGTTGCACCACCAGTAGGTGATATAGCCATCTCAAATATTGATGCTTCTCCTAGTAATATTGACTTGGGAACTCAAGAACGAGTGTCTCGCTTAGTTTTGCGGGACGCTCCGGTACGCGAGGTTTTGTCACTGCTTGCCCGTGCTGCTGGTCTTAACCTGGCTTTTGCAGCAAGAGAAGCAGGTGAGCAAGCTGCTGGAGGACAGCAAGGTACTACTGGGGGTGAGGGACCAACAATTTCGTTGGATATAGAAAACGAGCCAGTTCAAGATGTTTTTAACTATGTCTTGCGCCTCAGCGGTCTTGAAGCGAACCGCAGCGGAAGGACAATTTTTGTGGGAGCAAAACTGCCCAATTCTACCCGTGATGTGATTGTGCGTGGTATGCGACTCAATCAGGTAACGGTGGGAGTAGCATTGAACTTTTTAGTCGGCTTGGGGGCAGAAACCGCCGTCAGTCGCGAACGAGCCGTTACCAGTGTTAATGCTGTGCCTGTGGGGGCTGGAGCTAACCCCATAACCCAAACCCAGACTACTACAGAAACTAGAATTGAAACTCAACGCATTGATTTTAAAGACTCTAATCCTCTACTGCGAGGTTTACAAGCATTAGGAGACGAGCGCACCAATTCGATTACTTTAATTGGTCCTCCCAGGCAAATTGAAATGGCGATCGCTCAACTCACTCAGCTTGATATCCGCCGTCGGCAAGTTGTAATCAATGTAAAAATTGTTAATGTTGATTTACAAAACACAAAAAACTTTAACACCAGCTTCTCCTTTGGCATAGGCAACAACTTTTTTACCAATGATGGCGGTGCTGCAGTTCTGAATTTTGGGGGTTCCAGACCAGCTAACGCTAATGAAGTGACCAATAGTCTAAGTAGTTCTCCAACAATCAATAACCCTCAACCAGATAATCCCTTAAAATTCCCTAGACGTTTGCTAGCTAGTTTGCAAGCTCAGGTGACAAATGGTAATGCGAAGATTTTGACTGACCCAACTCTAATTGTGCAAGAAGGTCAAAGCGCTAATGTTAACTTGACTCAAGAAGTGGTAGGCAATATTCAAAGGCAAATAGTTCGCGATCAGAATCTTGCCACAGAAACGATTACAGCGGATAAAGAGCAAGTAGGTTTAACGCTAGCTGTTAAAGTTGAACGGATTGACGATAATGGTTTTGTTTCTTTATCGGTAGCTCCTGTTGTAAAAGCACCCCAAGCTCCAGTTGACATAAATGTTGGAGGCGGTAGCCAACAAATCTTTTTGGTATCTCAGCGTTCGCTAAATTCTGGCTTAATTCGCCTCCGAGACGGTCAGACGCTAATTCTTAGCGGTATCATTCAAGATTCAGACCGGGTGACTGTGTCCAAGATTCCGATCTTGGGTGATATTCCTATCCTCGGTGCTTTATTTAGAAGAACAAACAAAACTAGCGATCGCAGCGAGGTGATTGTATTGCTCACGCCTCAAATTGTAGAAGATTCAGAGCGCTCGTCTTTTGGCTATAACTACACCCCTAGCCCAGATGTACGGCAAATGCTCGAACGTGGTGGAATGCATGTGCCAAAGCGTTAAAATACAGCGATGAGCGAAACAGCTTCCCTACTGAATCGGAGTCACGAATCAAAACAAGATCCCCGACTTCGTAAAAGTTGTCGGGGATCTCAATAAGCTCAAGCCCATAAATTCATGAAATACAGTCATGAAACTTAACATTGACAAACTACCAACCCACCTGTTTATTCCTCCACTCCCCCCTGTTCCCCTAGCAACAGGGGTTTTTACTAAGTATTTTTTCCTACTTTAGGGGTGGTTTTTCGTGAAACTATTGCCCGATTTATAAAAAAAATCCTGAAATCTATATAAATTAATGGTTTCATCTATCCACATCTGGCTACGACACTTTAGAATGATTCATTGAAAAGTCGAGCCTATGGGAATTACAGCCTCTTTAAGCATAAAGACCCATAAGGCCGGCTTTTGTAAATCTCCAAACAGAGATTTAAGTAAAGATGTGTCAGGGCGTATCTGTACACAATCTCAAGTAAACCTAAGGAGTTTGACATGAATAAAGGTGAATTGGTTGATGCCGTAGCTGAAAAGGCTAGTGTTACTAAAAAACAAGCTGATGCAGTCTTAACTGCGGCTTTGGAAACCATCATCGAAGCTGTTTCCTCTGGCGATAAAGTCACCTTGGTGGGATTTGGCTCATTTGAATCACGGGAACGTAAAGCCCGCGAAGGTCGTAACCCCAAAACAAATGAGAAGATGGAAATTCCAGCAACAAAGGTGCCTGCTTTTTCAGCTGGAAAATTGTTTAGAGAAAAGGTTGCACCCCCAAAATCTTAGGTTCTTTTTTAGGGCACCCTTTTTCTATGCGGCAACCTGCACACGGGGGAAATCTAGCTTGGGCAGCAGCGTTAGCTGGCTGTCCCCCAAGTGCTATTCTGGATTTTTCTGCCAGCATCAGCCCGTTGGGACCTCCAAACAGCGCTTTAGCGGCAATTGAATCCCAATTGGGCAACCTCAGGCACTATCCAGATCCTGATTACGGTGAACTGAGACTTGCTCTCAGTCACTTTCATCAACTGCCTCCTGAATGGATTTTGCCGGGTAACGGCTCGGCAGAATTACTTTCACTGGCAGGTCGGGAATTGGCACAGTTAGCCGCAACAGCTTTGATAACTCCAGCCTTTGGCGACTACTACCGGGCGCTGGCGGCATACCACGCTGAGGTACTGGAGTTCCCTATTATCAGTTGTGAGCAACGAATACCGAGTTCTGAGTTAAAGGCAGTACTCAGCACTCAGCATTCACAACTCAGCACTAACTGGGGCTTGCTGCTGAATAACCCCCATAACCCTACGGGAAAATTATTTTCGCGGGAAGCCATTTTGCCATACTTGAAGGAATTTGCCTTGGTGGTGGTGGATGAAGCTTTTATGGATTTTCTGCCCCCAGAACAGGAACAAAGCCTGATAGAGGTGGTGCAGGAATATCCAAACTTAGTGATTTTGCGATCGCTCACCAAGTTCTACAGTCTTCCTGGTTTGCGACTGGGATATGCGATCGCCCACCCCGACCGTTTGCGGCGCTGGCAATTGTGGCGTGACCCCTGGCCCGTAAATACCTTGGCAGCAGCGGCAGCAGTCGCTGCCGTTGGCGATAAACAGTTTCAAGACCAAACCTGGGCATGGCTACCACCAGCACGAAATCAACTCTTCCAGGGTTTAGCTTCTTTAAGTGGATTGCAACCCCTGCAAAGTGCGGCTAATTTTTTACTCGTTGAATCACAACAATCTAGTTCGCAGTTGCAGCAAAAATTACTCAAGCATCACCAAATTTTCATTCGTGATTGCCTAAGTTTTTCGGAACTAGGCGATAGGTATTTCCGGGTAGCCGTACGCTCCGGGTTAGATAACCAGCGCTTGCTGGAAGCTCTATCATTAGTCATTAGTGATTAGTCATTAGTCATTAAGAGAAAGGACAATTGACCCTGACGGGTTCGCCAGTTCCCTACGGCGGGAAACCCCTTCGGGTTCGCCAGTTGCCTGCGGAGGGAAACCCTCCTTCAGCACTGGTCTCACCGCCTGCAGGACTGGTCTCACGAAGGACAATTGACAAAAGACAAAGGACAAATAACGTGACTATTGACTACGATGTTGTGATTATTGGTGGCAGTTTAGCTGGACGCTATGCTGCCCTTACTGCTTCTCAACTAAGAGCCAAGGTAGCTTTGGTGGAACCAACGACCAACGGTGCGTTTAACTTTGTTAATGCACCTTACGAATTTATTTCTCACCATGCTCTAAGCCATATCAGCAACCTTGCCAAGCAACTGGGTGATGCAGCCCAAATTGGGCTTCATACTTCGTGTGCTGATAACTCAGAAAAATGCCAAATTTCTGTAGATATACCCCAAGCAATGCTGTATGCTCATGGCGTTGTCTCCAATCTCCAAGAGCAGCATTCACCTGCCGTTATAGCTGCCCAAGGAGTGGATGTCATCTTGGGCAATGGTCAATTTGAATCGTCACCCCATCTCTCATTTGCCGTTAATGAGCGAACGCTACGCGCACGTAATTATTTGCTTGCTACAGGTTCGCGTCCGGCAATTCCAGAGATTGAAGGATTACAAAGAACTGGCTTTCTGACCATTCCTCAAATTTGGCAAGCGCGATCGCGTTCTACACCACCATTACAGTGGGTGATTATTGGCGGTATTCCCCAAAGCATCGAACTAGCTCAAACTCTAGTACGGTTTGGTTATGATGTGACCTTGGTTGTAGAACACCCGAATATTCTTCCCGATGTTGATTCTGAGATAGCCCAACTGCTTTGCAGTCAGTTGGAAGCAGAAGGTGTGCGCGTCTTTACCAATACACGAGTCACTCAAGTAAGACAAATTGAGGATAAAAAATGGCTTCAGGTGGGAGATAAGGCAATTGAAACAGATGAAATCGTAGTCGCGAGGGCACAGCAGCCAAATATTGAATCTTTAAATTTGGCAGCGGTAGACGTGAAATGGAATCAGCGCCGCCTGCTGGTGAATGACAAACTGCAAACTACAAATAAGCGCATTTGGGCTTGTGGTGATGTGATTGGTGGGTATGAATTTGTCAATATTGCTCATTACGAAGCGAGAGTAGCTTTGCAAAATGCACTCTTTTTCCCTAGGTTGAAAGTTAATTATCGGCATATTCCTTGGGCAGTATTTACGAACCCAATGTTTGCACAAGTCGGTTTAACAGAAGCGCAAGCCAAACGCGGATATAGTCCTGATGAAGTTATTGTTTTGCGGCAGTTTTTTAAAACATTATCAGCTGCCCAAATCCGAGATGAAACTACGGGTATGTGTAAACTAATTGTCCTACGTAATGGAGAAATTTTGGGCGCTTCGCTCTTTGGTGCAGAAGCAGGAGAGTTAATTAATGTTGTTGCAATGGCGATCGCCCAAAAAATCAAAGTCAATCGCCTCGCTGATCTGGCTCCTCTGTGTCCCAGTTTCTCAGAGATTTTTGAGCAAGCTGCACTGTCTTGGAGTCAGCAAAAATTGAGCCGCAATCTTGCTTGGCAAGAGTGTCTGGAAAGCTTCTTTGACTTCCGACGGAATTCAAAGTTCTAAACTTTCACTCCTATCAGAGAAAGAACTAATTGGCAATGCATTTTAGGGCTGAAGTTAACCGATACAGGACAAGTTCAAACTCCGAGCAGGCAAGCCAGATCATCGAGAATGGTGCAACATATGAGCGCCCCACGAGGGGGAAGTCAAAAGTGAAGGTAACAAATCAAAAGTATTAAACCGCCTCGCAACAAATAAAACAAACACCTGCATTCTTGTTTGGCTAAAAGCCCTGCTCTATAAAGGTTTTAAAATGTGTTAGTTAGGAGTTGAGCGACTACCCCAAAATTGATTTTTATGCGACGCCCAAATACCAACTAGATTTCATTAATGTTATATTTAATAGAACTTAATATTTTTCACATAATTCTAGATGAGCTGATTGTGCCGCAGAGAGCGCCACTTATGAGCAAAAATACTAACAAAGTTCGGTGATCCCTTCTTAGAACAATTAGCAGCTTTTTATGTAGCAAGGTAGTATTAGTAATACGTTAAAAGGTTTGCAACAATAGTTTACTAAGTTTTAAAAAGAAAAGTCACAAGTCGTTAGACTTGCTAGCCCCCACCCTGCTTAGTCCGCCTCTATCTGCACACAGTCAGGAAAATCGCTGGGTTTGCTGCAAAAGCAGGCATTTTTTGCGGCATTAGTGCTCACTCTGTGCCGTGTTGGACAGATAATGGCGGCATCTTGCCCGTCAAGCAAGAAGCGCGCTTCGGCAAAAACCACCACTCCAAACTGCACAAGACTGTCCTCCCCATTTGACGAACCTACTGGTATGAGTACCAATCAAAGAAGTTCCACCTGCCTAAAAAAGGAGAATAGCGGCTTGGCAATCAATCGTTGGAAACAAGACCTCAAAAATGACCTGATTGCTGGGTTGCTAGTCGTGATTCCCCTAGCAACTACCATTTGGCTTACGATTACTGTTGCAAATTGGGTCATCAACTTTCTCACCCAAATTCCTAAACAACTAAATCCATTTCAGGGAATGCACCCCATCTTGGTGAATCTACTGGATCTCTTAGTGGGACTGATGGTACCACTACTGAGTATTCTGCTGATTGGCTTGATGGCTCGAAATATTGCAGGACGGTGGTTACTAGATGTAGGTGAGCGACTGTTGCAGGCAATTCCCTTAGCTGGACAGGTTTACAAAACTCTCAAGCAAATTTTAGAAACACTCTTAAAAGATAGCAACGGCAAGTTTCGCCGTGTAATTTTAGTAGAATATCCACGGGCAGGAATCTGGGCGATCGGCTTTGTTACGGGTATCATTAGTAGCGAGATCCAGGCTCAGATGTCTCGCCCGATGTTGAGCGTTTTCATACCAACAACCCCCAATCCCACCACTGGATGGTATGCAGTTGTTCCGGAAGACGAGGTTATAAATCTGTCATTGTCCATTGAAGATGCCTTTAAAATTGTAGTGTCTGGTGGCATTGTTGCTCCCAATACCCCCTTACCTCAGTTGGTTATCTCTAAAGAACGCCAACTAGAAGTGCCACCCTTAGAAGCAAAACGGCAGATTATTCCTCTCGAAGAAACTTAAAATCATGTAGTCATTGGTCATTGGTCATTAGTCATTAGTCATTAGTCATTAGTCATCGGTCATTAGACAAGAGCAGTTATTCTTCTTGTCTGCTACTTCTGAATCTAAAACCAAAAATTCTTCCTCATATACTCTCAACTCACTTTTATGCAAGAGCGTAAACCGCGTCAAATAGCTCGGGAATTGGCACTATTAAGCCTAAGCCAACTGCCGATGAACCCGAAAAAATTAGAAAAAATACCACCAGATCAACTCGTATCAAAGTTGGTGCTAGCAGCAGTACGCACCCTGCGATCCGAAGTTCAAGATACTTTAGACAATGCGGCGGGCGAACTGCAACGCAGTAACGATCGCCTTCTCACTAGCCAAACACGCGCCAGTGACCTAAATACCGCCAGAACAATGGTCAAAGAGGCGATCGTCTACACGCAAACAGCAATTAACAAGTTGGCTGCGACTGTTGAATTTCCGGAACTCATTCAACTTGCTAATCAAGACAGAGAAGTCCGCGAGTACGCCAAAGAGATTATCATCACTGTTAATGAAAACCGAAACACCATAGACGAGGAAATTTCTACTGCCCTGGTAGATTGGCAAGTCACTCGCTTAGCACATATTGACCGGGATATACTGCGAATCGCTGTGGCAGAAATGAAGTATCTTCAAGTTCCACAGAGCGTGACAATTAACGAAGCCATAGAGTTAGCTAAACGCTACAGTGAAGAAGACAGCCATCGATTTATTAATGGTGTTCTGCGTCGAGTGACTGAGCAAAAAAAGGTAGCAAGTACTCCATAGCAAAAAGCTCGCTTTGATTAAGTGGTAATGCCAAGTGACTTGATTGGTCGCACTCCAACCTTAAATTTTTTTTCCTTATCTCTCTTTTGCTTGCAGGGGAGTAAAAGAGGGTAGGGGGGTTATCTTTGGTAAACATTTCGCTAAAAAAGAGTGAGAAGTTGAATTAAACTCATAATTTAGATAAAAACTTAAGTTTTATAACAAACTAGCTGCAATGGTTTTTAATTGGTTCCGTCGTCAACATAACGAGCCTTCTGGTACTCCCTCTCCACAGAAGCAGGAAGAAACTCCTGCTGCAAAAGAACCTCAACCACAACCAGCCGAAACCTCAACCTCAGAAACTGCACCTGAGGTAGCGACTGACTTACTGGCTTATGCGAAAGCTGCTTATAAGAATATCCAGCAAAGGCAACAACCCCAGCCAGCAGAAACGCCAGGAAGTGAGGTAACAGCTGAAGCACCACCAGAAGAACCTGAAACAGAACCAGTTCAGGCAGAAACGGCACAACCACAACCAGCAGCAGAAACGTTACAACCTCCACAAGAAGCTGTTGTGACTGCGGATCAAATTACTGCCGAAGAACCAGATGGCACAGATGAACTCAGCACACCACCAGAGGTGCCAGTCATTGCCGAAGAACCAGATGCTGAAAGCTTTTTTACCACAGAAATCGCTTCACCAGAACCCACTGAACCAACAACACAAGAGGTAACGCAGCCATCAGCACCTGCCACTCTATCATTTTTAGAAAGAGCAGCAGCAGAACGGCAAGCAAGACAAGAAAGACTCATAGCAACCGCAATAGAAGTCCCAGAACCAGAGGTTCAACAGCAGGTAGCTGCAACTACCACTGCGCCAGAGGTAGCAGGGGAAATTCCTGGGCTTGACTTAGATGAAGGGTTCTTGTGGTCAACAGAAGTCCTGGCGGCACAAGGTAGGCGTCCAGAAGATATTTCTTTTGAAGAAATCACTTGGCTGAAAAAGCTGCGGCAAGGCTTAGACAAAACCCGCCGTAACATCCTCAACCAACTCAAGGCAATTGTCGGACAAGGACCACTTAACCAAGCAGCGGTAGGGGAGATTGAGGCATTGCTTTTACAAGCCGATGTCGGTGTGGAAGCAACAGATTACATCATCAGCACTCTCCAGAACAAGCTTCGCCAAGAAGTCCTGCCACCAGAGGAGGCGATCGCCTACCTGAAAAGCATCTTGCGAGATATGCTGGATGCACCAGTCAAACAATCTAGTAAACCTATCTTTGTCCCAGAAAAAGAAACTCTCAACGTTTGGTTAATTACTGGGGTAAATGGCGCTGGCAAAACCACCACTATCGGTAAACTCGCACACCTAGCAAATAAATCTGGCTATAAATGCTTGATTGGTGCAGCGGACACCTTCCGCGCTGCCGCTGTGGAACAGGTTAAGATTTGGGGCACTAGAAGTGGTGTCGAAGTTATTTCCAATCCTGCGAAGAATGCAGATCCAGCAGCAGTTGTGTTTGACGCCATCTCTGCTGCCACAGCACGAGGAATAGAATTGCTTCTCGTGGATACCGCCGGACGACTACAAAATAAGAAAAATTTGATGGAGGAACTCAGTAAAATCCGTCGCATTATTGATAAAAAAGCCCCTAATGCTAAAGTCGAGTCCCTTTTGGTTTTAGATGCAACTTTAGGTCAAAATGGATTGCGACAAGCTGAAGTCTTTTCCCAAGCGGCACAACTGAGTGGTGTCGTTTTGACTAAGCTGGATAGTACTGCTAAAGGAGGCGTTGCCCTTGCCGTGGTGCAGCAGTTAGGCTTACCTATTCGTTTTATTGGTGCTGGCGAAGGAATTGAAGATTTGCGTCCTTTTTCTAGCTATGAGTTTGTGGAAGCACTCTTGAATGGTTAGCTTGATAAATTATTGAAGATTGCTGCACAGGGATTTGATTGTGGAGACGTTCTGCCTTACAGCGCTTCTGATTTGGTTGCAATACAGTTATACCAAGCGTGAAAAAAGAATGCGACAGATATACACTGCCAAACCCTGGTTATATCTCAATACGGTTCAGTTAAAGATTGTTGGTGATAGCGAACGCGAGTGCGTACCCGCAGAACACTTGTAGAGACGTTGCATGTGAGTCCAGCGCTGCGGGAGGGTTTCCCGCAGCAGGCGACTGGCGTTCGCGTAGCGTGCCGAAGGCATACCCGAAGGGCAACGTCTCTACATTCACGTCCATATAACGGTTTTCGTCTGATTTGAACCGTATTGGGTTATATCTGGCTTTCTTAATGCCGTACAGAGATGAATTTTGAATTGGTATTATGGCGGTTCTCAATTGAAAAGAATACTGTTTTAGACTCTTGTGGGATGGGCATCCTGCCCGTCCTACTATCCGGGCGGGCAGGATGCCATTGGTGTCAATTTAAGCCAAAACCCTGTCTTTAATCTCGGGCGCGGTGAGACACCCCTGCAGGCGGGTTTCCCAACCTAGGGGACTGCCTGCCTCATTCGGGAGGAGCTGAGTGCCAAAGGCACACGCACTCGCGTTCGCTAACGCGCAGCGTCTCCGTGCCTCTTTCAGAGGTCGCACGGTACAGGCCTCAAGCCGTGCCCGTAAGCGCAAAGCGCACACCGAAGTGAACGCGCAGCGTGTCCGTAAGGACTCAGGGCTCAGGAGATACCCGAAGGGTGGTTCCACCTGGAAATGCGGTGGGTGCGGCTCTTGAGCAAGCCTGGGAGGCTCTGCCTCCCAGTAGGCATTCCCAGCCTGAGGCTGGGAACGAGGCAAACAAGACAATCTCTCAAAACATTGTCGCTTACTGACTTTCACCTTAAGTTGACACGCATGGCAGGATGCCCACCCCACAAAACTTGTATTGTACTCAAGTAAGAACCCCTATATTCGTGGCAATGCCCACCCGAAAGAAAACCGCTGTAAGTCAAAATTCCCTGACTTAATATTTAAAAATATTCTCTAGTGGTAAATTAAAGATTTAAAGAGTGACGGTGAAACAGCAACTGATTGTCTAACTTTTAGATGAAACGTTCTATTTTATACTGTTTTTCGATTTGGTGCCGCAGCTTGTACCTGTTGGTGTGATGATTTATCTACAATGCATTTTTGTTTACATATTTTTAGCTATGTGGATAAGGGTAAGCCTTTACAATGATCAGACCCTGAGGTGCAAGCAGGCATTTTTGACACTTAACGGTTGAGAAGCCAAGCTATTTTATATATCCAAAGGTATATGACGAAGTTATTAAAGTATGATATATTTTGGAGCTTATCAGCGTGTATCTAGAATGGTTGTTTTTTGCAGGTCGTTTTGTGCTAAAAGTATATGACTCTAAATTGTATATATTAAGAAATTAAATAAGCAAATGAAATACGAAAGACTTTTAGAATTTACACCTTACGTTTTTCTACTCTTGCTAAACTGACAGGCTTGTCACAATATAGTTTAGCAATCCAAAAACGAAAGTATTTATAAGGAATATAAAACAAGAATAATGTAAATCACAATGGTAACTGTGCCTCAACCACCGTCTCAACCAACTGACAGTAATAGTGGTGCCCCGACAACTCAGGTCACTCCAGTTGTGGCACTCAAAGAACTCGTGGCACGGTTGCACCGAGAACAAAATAAAATTCAAGATTTACTGAGTTCTTTGGGATTTGCTTTGCGAAGCTTCAATAATTTGAATCAGTTTTTGGAACTGATTCCTTTGATGGCAACAAGAGTCACAGATGCAGATGGTAGTGCCCTATTTCTGTACAAACCTAATGGTCAAGTAAGATTAGAACAGCTGCATTGGCAGGATAGTGGGCAGCGTAAGAATATCCGCAAGGCACTAGAAACAGCAACGAGTCAAATCACATATGTCCCCAATACCCAACCTTTAGCAATGACCACGGGTGCGTTGGATGACTATATGCATCGCTGCTTGGGACCAGATATACAAATCTTTGGTACGGCGATTCTGGTAAAGCATACAGAACGGGGATGGCTTTACGTTTTGAGCCGCGAACCAGAATATACTTGGACAGAAACCAGACAAAAGTTAGTCCGCCTAGTGGCAGATCAAACGGCTGTAGCAATAGAAAATGATGAACTTGCCGTAGAACTCAGAAAAAAAGAACGCCTAGACCAAGAACTAGAAATTGGCGCAGAAATTCAAAGGCGACTTCTGCCACGCCAATGCCCTAATATTTCAGGTGTTGCCCTTGCCGCACGCTGTAAACCAGCTAATCGTGTTGGCGGAGACTACTACGACTTTATTCCTACAAATCATAATCAAATTCAGCCAAACAACAAAAGCAGTTTAGATGCAGATGGTCGCTGGGCTTTGGTGATTGGTGATGTTATGGGCAAAGGAGTCCCTGCAGGACTGATTATGACTATGATGCGGGGAATGCTGCGGGGAGAAGTGTTACACGGTCATCCTCCCAAACGAATCCTGCAAAACTTGAATCGAGTGATGTATGCAGATTTGGAAAATTCCCATCGCTTTGTCACTCTATTTTACTCAGAATATGATCCGAAAACACGGATTTTGTCTTTCAGCAATGCAGCACACAATCCGCCAATGTGGTGGCATGCGGCAACGAAAACAGTGACTCGTTTAGATACCTTTGGAATGCTTATTGGTTTAGATGCTAATAACCAATACGAAGATGGTCAGGCACAGTTAGAGCCTGGAGATATCATTCTTTATTATACAGATGGCTTGACCGATGCAGCTGCTGCAAGTGGCGATCGCTTTGATGAAGAAAACCTCGTTGTGGTATTTAGCTACGCTTGTAGGATTTGTAGTGGACCAGAGGAAATTCTAGATTATTTATTTAACCAAGTGCAACAATTTATTGGTGGCGATAAGCAAAACACCGATGATATGACATTGGTAGTACTGCAAGCACAATAGTTAATTGTTAGTAGTTAGCAAGAACAGACACTAACAATTAACAACAAATCAAAACACAATCGTCCAACCCTGCTGTTGGGCATCTTCCTTCGTGTAGGAAACACCGTCAATCTTAATTCCTTTGTCATCAACAAGGGTGATGATGCCCCCATTATTGGAAAGCTGAATATTTTCTCCACTTAAAGACACTGTGACAACTCCGCCAGGTGAGATACTCAACCCTTGAAGGCGGTGCTTACGTTTGAGGCTGTCAGCAATTGCCCAATTGGTCAAATCAACTTTTTCTGGTGAAGAGTTGATTAAAGTAATAGACTCCTTGCCTGTATCTTCCTTACGAGGATTCACCAAAGCAGCAACAATTTTTACCTGCGCCTTCACAGCAGAAACACCTGGTTCCACTGGTTCAGTTCCCACCCTTTGATCTATGGCTATGGGATTGCCAGTACGATCATCAGTGTGGAAGGACTGGGATTGAAATGCAAAAAATGCCGCAACCCAGTGGTCGTGTGAGCCTTGCGCAGAGGGATAATGAATCAACAACGCCCCATCTTGAAAAACCCCATTTTCCCTGGCAAAATTCCCACTGTTGCCCTGGTTCATATGAATATTATGAACGCCTCTTCCCGGTTTAAAGTCGAACACTTTGTCAGGCTTATTTTCTGGTCCCCACGGTTCCCCAAAGGCATAGACAACTGCTTGAGTGTCAATTGCCCGTTGAATGTGCGAGTCAATCAACTCGTTGAGGTCGTTGTTTTCTCCAGGTAAATTGAAGGGCAATGGTTTGAGATTATCGACTTTAAATAAGTTTGCTCGGATGTAGTCCAGTGCAATTTCCCCAGCCTTTCTCTGTGACTCCTCAATCTCCGTAAAGCCAAAGTTCAATTTATCGAGTTTGTCAGTGATGAAATGTTCAAAATCATCATCGACAAAATAGAACAAATCGAAAGGTTGCTCAACTGATCTAACGTTGATTGCAAGACGATACGAAAACTGATCGTCCTTCACATGAACTTGATAATGCGGGGCTTCTTTGTCAAGTTCCTTCTTGCCAGCGATCGCATGACATTTTAAAACACCGTAACCTTTGTCCAAACCCATAAAACCTTTCCTTGTAATTATTCTGACCTGGATTGATTGAGTAACTCAAAGAGTGGCTAATGACAAGACAAGCCGATGGTCTGATGATGGATACAGCTTGTCAGTCCCAAAGGCGAACAATTCCTCGTGTTGCAACTCTTTATGAACTTCGGTACCTTTACAGTTATTGGTGTGTGCCAAAACAGCAATAGTATAACCTTTTACACCTGGTTTGTCCTCTGATATCCTAGTTCCCTGTTATTAGGCACAGCAGTACCCAGCTGGGTGATTTTTGCTTGTTTTGTAACTTGTTTTGTAAACAGTCACCGACAAACAAGCGCTAGCCAACTTGGGTACGCGTAAGAATTAAGAGCAAGTAACTTTAAGCCACGATAAGTCTTAAATACCCAACTTGCTGTTGTCTGAAGGTTCTCCATCAAACGAGTATCTTCGCCAAAAGCTTCAAACGCAAGACTCCACCAAGCATTTTCTTGAATGATCAAATGGGTAAGTTCTACTGTACAACCGTTGTCGATACCTTCATTTTTTGAAACAACAGGTTGTGGTGGAAACTCAGGGAAAACTTGGTAAAGTTGTGAATAGCGAATTTTCTGGACACTTACCCATGAAGCGTTGTCTAGAACGAGGTTTGGTTGAAAACTTTCTTCTGTAGGATCACAACACAGCCACTTGCCCCATTTCTCTGTGTTACCCAAGACGAATTCGCCAAAACGCCCAACACCTAATTCTGCTTTGCGCCATTTGACTTCTAGCCGTCCTTGACGCAATTTGATTCCCAAGAAGTCACACGTTGGTGAGTAAAGATACAAATCTTCCCGTTCTTCTGGTGGTTGTAGCGGTTCAATCAGACAATTTTGCTTAAACCAAAGTTCAACCTCTTGCGGTATTGTGCCTGGGTAAAACCAGCGTAGTTCGTAAGTTGTCAGCATACATGGGACAATGAAAACGAGAAATTACACTTGCCTTGTGTTGCTTCCAGCCTAAAGGAAACTGTAGAAATGTGGAAAAGAATTGTATTGATTTTGCTATTGGTGTTTAGCTTCAGCTTGAGTCATTCTAGCGCGGCGGCGGCTGCGGGACTTAAAAGCTATGTAGACACCACTGATGGTTATGAGTTTTTATATCCTAACGGCTGGGTGCAAGTTAAAGTTGCCAACGGTCCGGATGTGGTGTTCCACGACATAATTGGGGTGACTGAAAATATTTCTGTAGTGATTAGTCCAGTTCCAGAAGGCAAAACTTTGAAAGAACTAGGGACACCAGGAGAAGTAGGATATAAGTTGGGAAAAAACGCTCTTGCTCCTGAAGGTTCTGGTCGCACAGCTGAGTTAGTCAATGCCGCAGAGCGGGAATCTAATGGAAAAACATACTATCTTTTAGAGTACACAATTTCTCTACCTAAGAACCAACAACGCCACAACCTTGCTAGTGTTGCTGTCAGCCGTGGCAAACTTTTTACGTTCAATGCCTCAATTCCTGAAAGACGTTGGGGTAGAGTCAAACGATTAATTGAAGAATCACTAGAGTCTTTCTCAGTTTACTAGTTCTTACTTCCATACTCCTCCTATGGGCAGCCCATCCTTTGTACTCGCCTCTGCTTCTGTTGCACGACGCCGCTTGCTGCAAACAGCCGGAATTCAGCCTTTCGTTTGTGCCAGTGACTTTGATGAGTCACAAGTTCAAATAAATGAACCTGCACAATTGGTAAAAACTTTAGCCCAACGAAAGGCAGAAACTGTCGCCCCTCAGTTTCAATCTGCTTTAATCATGGGTTGTGATTCGGTTTTGGCTATTAACGGCGAAATTCATGGCAAACCAGCAGATGCTGAACAAGCACGTCAACGCTGGCAAAAAATGCAAGGTGGTTTTGGCGACCTTTACACGGGTCATGCCTTAATAGATAACACACAGAACAGAACTTTAGTCAAGTACCAGGTAACAAGAGTTTACTTTGCACAACTGAGCGATCGCACCATTGACGCTTATGTCGCCACAGGTGAACCTTTAAAGTGTGCTGGTGCGTTTGCCCTTGAAGGTCGTGGAAGTCTGTTTGTGGAAAAAATCGAAGGTTGCTACAGCAACGTGATTGGACTGAGTTTACCTCTCTTACGGCAAATGCTAGCCGAACTAGGGTATAATGTTACGGATTTTTGGCATTAAAGCCATGTGTAAAACCCCCTGTGTTCCTTTTAAGGGCACGGTTGTTTCAATCCACAAGGGAGAATAGTTTGTCAATATCGTTGGATAGAAATCTGTAAGCGGAGGCGATGGAACAATAACTCTTTCGGCGCAAAATATTAAATTGATTCATCTCCTGGTCGAGGTGGTTCACCACCAGAACGACTCATAATCCGGTTGAAAGCAGCAAAGTCAGCTTGTGCCTTACGTTCAACAAAAAACTCAGATGTTTTCATCGCTGAAATTTTCTCTGCTACAGCAGTGGCAATAAATTGATTGACACTGACACCATCTTGTGCTGCCAGGCGTTCGACCTCCGTCTTAAGAGAGCGTGGTAGCCGCAAGGCGTAATTTGCTGGGGAGTTTTTCATCTTTTCTGATTGCTTCTCTTGGGAGAAGAACTTCAATATCAGAGAGCAAAATTAAATAGCCAAAAACTTTGCTAAACTTACTTGTAGTTATTTAGTGCGAGTAAGTTTTTGGGGTGGAAGGTAGGAGAATTTGCAAAACTGGTTGGCGTTTCTACATCTACGCTGCGAAGATGGGAAAGTCCTGCGGGTCTTTCTAGAATAAAGCCGACGCATTTGGGTAAGGGACACGGCAGACTTGGTTGATTAACTAGTCAGCGTGGATATTTGTGAAGTATCCACACTGTCCCCCGCTCTTAGACAGCGATCGCACAAGGTAGCACACTGTCTTTGGGCAAATCGCCCTTTGGTATCACTTTGGACCGTAGAAAAAGGCAATTTCTTTTTCTTTTAAGGGGGCAAAACCAGCATCTATCAGCTGTTGGTTGAGTTCTGCTTGGGGGATGTGTTTTGCTCCAATTCGCACAATGCGCGATCGCATAGTATTGCTAACTCCGCTGCGCTGTCTGTTCGCTTCTAGCCCCATGACTTTGTGATAAAGTTCCAGCTTAACGGGGGGAATAGGGGAACCATCAAAATCAATTCCGCGTGCAATTGCTTCATCAATGGCATCAGCGCCTTTGGTTGTTTGGTTCTCTTGGTTAATTTCAGTAGTCATGCAATTTAGTCTCACCCTTACTAGAGAATTTTACCAGCCAAGGTGCATTTCCTTTCTTTCGCAGGGCTTTGTTGCCCCGGACATAATTTTTCGTGTTGTACCCCCCAATCCCCAATCTCCCGCTAATCCCCAATCCCTAATCCCTAATCCCCAATCCCCAGCCCCCTTCACTTCATGGAGGGAAAAGCGCTATATTCTTGACTTTTGGCTTCTGTTGAGCTTTTTTGCTGTATGTTTCGACATACGCTTGTCACTTTTGGAGCTTTTGGTTTAATCTCAAACCAACGGTAAAGCATAATAGTTGCGCTATGTCAGACCCTCACACTCCTCGTCAAAAAGACCGTGCCCTAGAAAAAGCTCTAACCAACAAAATCATTGATGATTATTTTGATAACTCAGAAAGCTGGTTGCGAGCAATTTTGCGGATGTGTATCTTCTCTTTGGGTCATTTGGATGGACAACCTGTATTTGTCGTAGAGTGTCCCAATCAAGCAGTAGCTAAACGGTTGAGTCGAAAAACTCATCCTTTTAGAGGAATTGTATATTATTTAACTGATAACTTTAACGCTGGCGATCGCACAGGTGCCAGCCCCGTAGCAGGCGATCGCTCTATGTTTTGCTACCGAGAGCCTTCTGATGGAACTTGGCGTTGTTTTGACACCAGGACAAACTCCTGGAAAACTCTGAGTAAACCACAAACGCCAGCAGCCCCAACTGATAGTTAAGAACGAAGAGTCAACACAGAAGACTCAAGAAGGAAACTTTTCTTTCTTGTTTCTTCTTTCTTCTTCCTATTGCCGACTTTGGCGTGTCACTAAACCCCCAACAAACGCACCCAAAACAGTTCCTGTCCACAGTCCTGTTGTGCTCCCTTGCCAAACTGCCCCTGGTGTTACCAAAGCGTTACACATCTCCTTCAAGCCCCAAGGTTGGTTTTGACACTTCTGACTGTGGAGACTTATAGCCATTTGCCCTGCAATGTAAGCCCCAGAAAACCCTGACAGGAGTGCTAAAAAGGTGCAAATTAAAGTTCGATTTTTAGTCATTAGTCATTAGTGAGCCAGCGCTATGCAGGAGGGTTTCCCGACAGCAGGCGACTGGCGAACCCGAAGGATCATTAGTCATTGTAGAGACGCGCTGTTTGAAGCGTCTCTACATCTTAGTCATGAGTCCAAACTTCTGGGCTTTGGACTCATGACTTTTGACAAGAGTGTAGCGGATCAACCAGTATTTCTCATGCCTGCGGCGATCCCGTTGATGGTTAACAATGCCCCTCGCAACAACTCGCCTTTGCTGTAACGAGAGTGAATAACTCCGGAGGTTACATTAGTTCGAGCTTGGCGCAGGCGCTTGAGCAGGGAAACCTGTATGAACCCTAGCGGTACGATTGTACCATTACGTAACTGCACCGAACGTTGCAATATGGGGTCTCCATCCAAAAGCCGTTGATGACCGGTGATTTGCAAAACCAAATCCCGTGTCTGGTAGAATTCATTGGCAATTTGTTCAAAAACCTTCTCTAAACGAGGTTTGTCTTCAGGCTGGGACAATTCCTGAACATACTGCCGTGCCATTTGTAAGTCTACTTTTGCCAAGGTCATTTCTGCCTTGGAAATCACCATTTTGAAAAAGGGCCACTTGATATAAAAATAACGCAGCAACTTCAGATGTTCTTCTGGTTCTTCGTTTAAGAATTCTTGCAATGCTGTACCAACACCATACCAAGAAGGTAGCAAGAACCGGGTTTGCGTCCAGCTGAACACCCAAGGAATTGCCCGCAAACTGCTTAAATCTTTCTTCCCAGATGGACGACGCGCAGGACGAGAGCTAATTTGTAGCTGGCTAATTTCCTCAATTGGGGTGACTTGATGGAAAAAGTCAATAAAATCAGGTTGTTCGTAGATGAGGTTGCGGTAGTGAGCACGCGATCGCGCTGCTAGCTCTTCCATGATTTCATTCCAAGGTTCTATATCATCGAACCCCGTTCGCAGCAAGCTTGCTTGAATGACAGCAGCGGTGATAGTTTCCAGATTATACAGTGCTAAGTCTTGTAAGGAGTACTTAGAAGCCAAAACTTCTCCCTGTTCGGTAATTTTGATGCGTCCATTGATACTATGACCAGGTTGAGCCAAAATAGCTTCATAAGCTGGACCACCACCGCGTCCAACAGAACCACCGCGTCCGTGGAAAATCCGCAAATTCACACCATATTCTTCTGCAACTTTCTGTAGTGATTTTTGAGCTTTATGGATTTCCCAGTTACTGCTTAAAAATCCAGAGTCTTTATTACTGTCAGAATACCCCAGCATCACTTCTTGTAAGTTGGGCGTGAGCGGGGATGAAGGGGATGAGGAAGATGACGAAGATGAGGAGGATGACGAAGATGAGGAGGATGTTGCTCCCCCATCTCCCTTATCTCCCTCATCTCCCTTATCTCCCCCTGCTTCCCCTGCTTCCCCTGCTTCCCCTGCTTCATATCCTCCTGCTAGTAAAGCGCGATACAAGGGCAATGCAAATAGCTCTCGCATGACGCTTGTTGAGCGCCGCAAGTCTTCTACGGTTTCAAACAAAGGAACAACCTGAATACTACCAACAGCAGTACCGGGGTCATAAAGCCCGGCTTCCTTAGCGAGTAGCAACACTTCCAGCACGTCGCTTACTTGGCGACACATACTGATAATGTAAGTTTGGCAGATGTTATAACCAAACTCTTGTTGCAGCGATCGCACAACCCGTAAAGTTTGAATGACATCGTTCGTTTTTTCGGAAAATGGCAGTTCTGCTGGAATTAACGGACGGCGTGTTTGCAGTTCTCCAACGAGCCAAGCAACTCTCTCGTCTTCTGTTAGTTCGTCGTAAGGAACTTTTAAAACTCCCAAGTACTCTAGGACTTCGTTTAAAGCATCTGAGTGACGTGATGATTCTTGGCGGATGTCGAGATGCGTCAGGTTAAAACCAAAAATTTCTACCTGACAGATGAGGTTTTCCAATTCCCTACAGCTTAAACCTGTTTCTGTCAAGTTGCGTTCAATCAAACGCAGTTCTGCTAAAAACTCTGCTCCTGAGTGGTAAATGGGGATATTATTCCTCTTGAGAGTTTCTCGTTTATACAGAGCCAAATTGCGATCGCGAGTATTTTCCAGCCGCTTGAGCACATAAGACAGCTTCAAGCGATATGGTTCTTGGCGAAAGCGCAGAGCCAGTTGCTCGTACACTTCACTGAGTTGGGACTGCTCCAACTCCAATGATTCCAGCAAGTCTGGTAAAATATCACTCCAGTGCAGCGATAAACTCAACAAGTTAATTAACTTCTTCACCGACTTGATGTATTTTTCCAACACCATATTGCGCTGATAGCAGGCTGTTTCCCAGGTGATATCTGGTGTCACCGATGGGTTTCCATCCCTATCTGCTCCTACCCAAGAGCCAAACCTACAGAAGTTTTTCCTGGGAGGTTCCAACCAGGGAAAAGTGCTAGATAATGCATATTTGAAGCGTTTGTACAAGTGGGGAATGGCATCAAATATCACTTCTTGGAAGTAGTGCAAGGCATAGTCTACTTCATCTAATACCTCAGGTTTAAACTGGTGTAGCTCGTCGGTACGCCACCACAGGCGGATTTCTTCGAGCAATTGTTCTCGCACTTCCTGTGCTTCCCAAGCAGGAGCACCATTGGTAGAGCGTTTTTCCACTGCATCCAACTGTTGCAACAGATCAACCACGCGCCGCTGCTTATCGCGAATTGTATGACGGACAATTTCCGTTGGGTGCGCGGTGAACACAAGCTGCACGTCCAACTGAGCAATGAGACGTTGAATTTGCTGTGGTGGGACGTTTAGATTGAATAAATGAGGGAACAAACTGGCAAAAGTCCCTCTTTTTTTGCCGTTGGAGTTGACTTGCCAACTTTTTGTCAGTAAATCTGCTCCTAGTCCACTGTTAACAGGATTTTCTGCTTCTTCCTGGTTAGATGAACATATGAAATCTGGTAGAGTTTGTTGAGTGCCTTGCTCTGTTTCTACCTCATAACGAATTAATTGCTGCCGTTGTTCGTAGTCCTGTTCTATGATGTTGATCAACTGGAAATACAAAGCGAAAGCACGAGCTGCTCGAATTGCTTCGTTGATGTTCAGCTGCTCTATCAACTTGAATACAGAGGAAGCTTGGTCGTTGATTGCTTGTCCCTCTGGCGAACAAAAATCCCGTAGTTGGCGCAGTAAGTCTACCATCTTTTGACCGCATTCTTGCCGAAGAACAGACTCCCACAATTCCTCGACGACTTGGAGGCGATGGCGCAAAAATAAATCGGAGGCGGGGTAGATATTTACTGCCTGAGTAAAAGAGTATAAAAGGGAACTCATATCCTCTATTGTGGTTAAGGAGGTTAATATTTATGAATCTTTGTTTGGAACTTTCTTCGTTCTGGCAATTGCCACAGAAGCATTGAGTATCCAAAGTCTATTTTTTCGCTTCGTTATTCTTCGTTCTGCTCAGGGAAGTTAAGAATGGGTAGGCTCACGCCTCGAAACAATTCTTCACTTGCTTCTCCGAGCGCTTGTAAGTTTTCTCCGGCAGTTTTTGAAGCTAAAAGCAGCAGTAATATAGACACTGTACCAACTTGCAACACAAAAGACTGGGGAATGGTAAACAAAACTAGATTTAATCCAGAATCAGATGAAGGACGGTCCGTGACAGGTGACATTGGTATTTCCTAGGAGTTCAATAATGAAAGGAACGAAACCCAAAACTAGACAAAAGTGAATCCTGCTTTGTTTACACAACTATCTTTGCCGATTGTGCAAAGTTATAAGGTAACAAAATTGTTAAAAAAAACGACATAGTGTGATAATTCTATGGTTCTAGTTTACAAGGAATTGGGGATTGGTGATTCAGAATAATGAATTGAGAATCATTCTACTTACCAGTCCTTAGTATCCAGTCCCTTAATCACTCAATTCACCGACATGCACACCCGCATGAAAACCCTTATTTTCTGCTTGCTCCTCGGTTACATGCCTTGGGGGTAGGGTGCATTGCGGTGAGCCAAAGTACTATCCCCCAACACTCGCTTCCTGTAAAGTCAACTTCCCATGAAAAGAGAATTACCAGAGCGCCAAAAATTTTTAGTGCAGTGGGTAAGCAAAGCAACAGGGATTAGCACTTTCGGGGTGAAAGTCCGGTTGCAAGGAAACGACCTACACATTATGTGTGAAGGTAGAGAATGTCCTCAGCGTTGGCGAACTCTGTCTGATTTGCTGCGAGCATTACAACAAACAGACTTGGATATGCTAACTAGCTTTGAGCAACCCGCGATTTACCAAGTCTTCGTCTACGGAAAGAAAAAAGGGGAAAAACGAGCGAAATGGTGTCATAGGGTTTACCTGAATCAACTTGATCGGCATTTAGAACAGGTGGATCAAGCCCTGCTAGAAGATGAGGAATCCAAACAACCTCGCGGGGCGCTAATTGTTTCTAACGAAAGTTTGGCACGCCAAGGACATCCAGAGGCGATCGCTCGCTACCTTAGTGAAACGCTAAGTCCTTTTGGTATCGCTGTACAAGTTAAAATTATCAAGCAAAAATCCACACAAAACAATCAGAAAAATCAAAGTCGCCTGTGGATATTTTGTGAATCGAGTTACAGCCCAGATCCATCTTTAATTGCTGAACCAGTCGCCCAAAAATTACGTAATCTTAAGCTTTCTGGCTACCAAGATGCTGTGATTGCTTCGCGAGTCAGTGGTGAAAACAAGGTAGATTGGGTGATTAGGGTGGATTTGACACCATCCGAGGTCATGCTTAAGGAATGGGCGCGTTGGGGAGATGTGCAAGCGCTGTCACGATTGTTAAATGAGACGTTGTCAGAATCGAAAGTGGCAGTAGAGGCAAATCTCAAAGAATCTACACTACATATATTTTGTACCCCAGCTTCAGACCCACTCTTCAGTGCCTCAGCACCAGAGAAGGAGCTGTGTTTAGGGTTTATAAGACCCCTTTTGGAAGCAATAGCCCCCCAAGGCATTGTTGCTGCCACAGTGTACGGACAAAAAACAACAGACAACAAACCAGCATGGGTTGATTGGTTCTCCTTACCTGCTAACGAACATCCAGCTTTAGCAATATCAGCCCTAGAGCTGGCGAGTTCTGGCGAGAAAGATGCTATTGTTTTCTTACTTGAGCGTTTGCTCAACCCTGAGCTGGATTCGCGTCTCAAAACGGGAGGTATTCGCGTCCTTTTGCTCTCTCGAGGGGATTTGTTACACATCATGTGTGATGCACCCGTTTGTCCAGCACGCAAACAAGTTGCCTCACAAGTGACTGAGTTTGTGCGCCAGTTAAAAATCCCTGGAATTATGGGTGTGCGTGTCTATGGTCGTCGTGCTGGCAACAAGGAACCTTTTTGGCACTACGGCGTCGATTATCAGCACCGCCAACATTTGGTACCAGAAGCGACTCCAGAATTTGCCGCGACTTCTGCCTACGTTCGCGAGCTTTTACCCTCTGTTACTGACGAGCCAGTGCTGCGCCCCGAAACCACTGAGGAAGTTTACACTTTTGTCACCCAAGTGGCTGAAGATTGGAGCGCAACTGTAAGAAAAATTCTTTTGGCAACGCAGCTATTTACTGATGTCGAACAGTCACACGAACAAACGACAGATCACCATCATGGACTGAGAGTTGCCTTGGTGTGGGGTACGTTGGGATTATTGCTGACCTTACAAACCGATTGGATTTTGGGTAAAGTTATGTCTGGCAGTATACCCTTAACACCCACGGTTGCCAACGTTTCGCCCAAATCACCCTCTACGACTTCTGAGGCTGAGCAGAAACAAAGAACTGTGTTTTTTACTAGCACGGATGCAGAAAAATCTCCTCAACCTGGGAAGAATATATCGAATGGTTCTGGGTTGACGCAAGCAGATAACACCCAGCCAAGAAATTTGCCAGCCTCACCATTGAAGCAAAAGGCAACACCAACTGCCATTCTTTTAGCAACACGTTCTCAGAAAGCGGGAGCATTGCTAACGCAGATACCAACTTTCAATGCTCAGCAGTTAGATGAACAACTCGCACTGTACAAACAGCGTCTGGCAAAAACTGGTCATCCGCCAGATGTGCTGATTATTGGCTCTTCCCGCGCTCTTAGGGGAATAGATCCTGTCGCTCTTTCCAAATCTTTGACAACTCAAGGTTCTTCTAGTATCGATGTTTTTAACTTTGGCATTAATGGTGCCACAGCGCAAGTCGTCGATTTTATCCTGCGTCGAGTTCTTCAACCAGCAGAACTGCCAAAACTGATTGTTTGGGCAGATGGTTCCCGTGCTTTTAACAGCGGTCGAGAGGATATTACCTTTAGAGCGATCGCTACATCACCAGGATATCAGTACGTATTGGAAAAAACACCAGAACAAACAAGTTCTACTGACAGAATCAACAGCATAGAGCAGCAAACAGACAAAGAAACAACAACCGGGGAAACCCAGCAAGGTAGCAGCTACAAAGCAGTAGATGAGTGGTTAAATAAAGGTCTAGCTGCTTTATCTGCTAGCTATCAAAAGCGCGACAATCTCAAAAATCTTTTGAAGCAACAATTCAATTCTTTGCCTATTATTAGCGACGCAACCCAACTAGTCAAGAAAAAATCGAATAGCATCAATCCAGAAGAAGATGCTTCACAAGCAGTTGACTTTGATGGATTTCTTCCTCTTTCTATCCGCTTCCAGCCTGCTACGTATTATCAAAAACATACAAAAGTCTCCGGAGACTACGACAACGACTACAAATCTTTTCGACTCGAAGGTGATCAAGATGCTGCTGTACAAGCACTACTTGAATTTACCCAGTCTCAAAAAATAACCTTAGTCTTTGTGAATATGCCTCTCACTGCATATTATTTAGACGAAATCCGCTCAAAATATGAGCAAGAATTTCAGCAGTATATGCGGCGTTTGGCTGCTAATCCAAACTTTATTTATCGAGACTTAAGTCAATTATGTCCCAAGGCAATTGACTACTTTTCTGACCCCAGCCACCTCAACCGCTACGGTGCCTACAAAGTCTCGCAAAAGCTTGGTAATGACCCGATGATTCCTTGGCCCTCTAAATAACAGATGGGGGAAAGTCAAAATACTTTACTTTTACTAATAACTAATGACTAATGAAGATGTACAGACGCTTCAAACAGCGCGTCTCTACAATGACTAATGACCCTTCGGGTTCGCCAGTCGCCTAGGTCGGGAAACCCTCCTGCATAGCGCTGGCTCACTAATGACTAATGACTAAAATATGAACTTTATATCAATTCTCTACGGGCTGTTCTTGTTAAGTGTGCTAGGAATTTACTGGTCTGTGGCACAACAAAAGTTACGGCTATGGACGTTGCTAATTGCTAGCATTGTGTTCTATGCATCTTTGCAAGTTCATTACATTCCATTACTACTAGCACTCATTTTTATTACCTTTCGTCTCGGACGAGAAATTGGTGAAAGCACTATACCAGAACCAGATACTTTAGATTGGCAGTTTAAGAACGAAGAGCGGCAATATGCTCAAATTGATTGGAATCTTCGCCGTCTCAAACTTTTATGGCTGGGTATAGTTTTGAATGTTTTTTTACTACTGGGTTTTAAATATTTGCTGCCTTTCTTAAGGTTTCTTTTCCCCAGTATTATCACCTCCGAAGCTGACTCTTTTAAATTAATTGCACCTTTAGGAATTTCATTTTTTACCTTTGAGTGCATTGCATATTTAGTTGATGTGTACCGTGGCGCACCTCCTGCAAAAGAATTTCTCCAATTTGCTGCATACAAGTTTTTCTTTGCCAAACTCATTTCAGGTCCCATTACTCGTTTCCACAACTTAGCGAATCAATTTAAAAATCTCGGCTTGCTCACTCCTGATATTGTGGCAGAGGGACTATGGCTGATTGCTAGGGGTGCAGTTAAAAAAGGTATTGTAGCAGACCACTTGGGAATTTTTGTTGATTTATGTTTTAGCAACTTGCAAAGAGCAGGTAGCACGGATTTATGGTTGGCGACTTTTGCCTACGGCTTCCAGTTGTATTTGGATTTCAGCGGTTACGTAGATATTGCCCGTGGGAGTGCTTTGCTATTTGGGTTGGTTCTACCTCAAAATTTTGACTTTCCCTACTTCAGCACCAGTATTGCAGACTTTTGGCGACGCTGGCACATCACTCTAGGGGATTGGCTGCGTAATTATCTGTACTTCCCCTTGGGTGGTTCCCGTCAAGGATTGGATCGCACCTGTTTGAATTTGATGATTATCATGCTGATTGCGGGTATTTGGCACGGAGCCGCATTAGGTTTTGTCGTCTGGGGTCTATTGCACGGGTTAGCTTTGGCAATTCATCGGTTCACTGATGCTATCAGCGATCGCTTTGAGGATTTGGAAAATTTTTGGCAACAGCCACTAGGTACAATTTTGGCTTGGTTCCTCACGCAGTTTATGGTTTTCACCTCTTGGATCTGGTTCCGCCTACCGAACCTCGAAGAATCTTCTTTAGTATTTCAACATCTTTGGGGTTATCCTGCCGATGAGCAATTTGCTCAAAAGGTTTATGTCGATGCCCTCAATCTAAGCCAATACCAACTGGTGATGCTGCTCCTGATTTTAGCTACTGTCATGGCTGTGATCTACGCCTTTAACCGAACACTCAAGTTACAGTTCAACTGGCCCGTAAAGCTTGTGTTCGTGCCTTTGTGTTTCTACAGTGTTTGGTTACTCGCTCCTGAAGGTAGCTTGCCTTACATATATTTTGACTTCTAGTTGAAATTGGGTGTGAGACAATCCTGACTAACTTTGTAGTGAGGAATGCGCGTCCTCTTCCACGAAAACAAGGACTGAAGTCCTCACTACATAAAAGTTTTATCCTCAAAGAATTCAGGAGTCAGGAGTCAGAATACAGCTTGGGTATTCTGTACGAAGCCGCGGATGAATGGATGGGTTTAAAACCCCACCGTCTACACGGTGTTCACTTTCGTTGGTGCTGCACCGATCCAATTGATTCTGACCGAATCAGTTACCAGTTATCAGTTATCAAGTACCATGCTGGTACTGGTGACGCTTCCTTGCCCCTCAATTTATTGATGGAGAAATAATGAAAGTGCATCCTTATTTCAAGCCCCTCAATTCATTGATGGGGATTGACTGGTAACTGGTCACTGTTCACTGTTCACTGTTTTGACTCCTGAATTCTGGCGTATCTGTTTTCTTCTTCAATATGGGTTAATTTACCGCTTTTGGTATAAGAACTTCGTTGATGAGTGTTTGAAACTCGTACACGAGTATTAAAACTTCGTTGATGAGTGTTTGAAACCCGCACACGAGTATTAAAACTTCGTTGATGAGTGTTTAAAACTCGCACACGAGTATCACCATTCAAACAGTATTGGCAGTGTTCTTACGCTCAGGTGTATTTCACACAATAGAGACCGCTATAAACTTGTTTTATTTTAAAAAACTTAATTTATTTCAATAAAACTACAAAATGTAAATAATCATTAAGTCACGACTTCAACTGTCAGTAAATTCATGTAAATATAGCTAGTACAGGTAAATAACTGAATTACCTGATTTATATTTTTCAAAAAGTTCAAAGCACTCAGTTCAAAGCACTCATAAGAACTATGACCACAACCTTACAACGTCGCGAAAGCGGTAACGTATGGGAGCGGTTCTGCGAGTGGATCACCAGCACTGACAACCGTCTATATATCGGTTGGTTCGGTGTGTTGATGATTCCCACCCTGCTTGCCGCTACTATCTGCTTCGTTATCGGCTTCATCGCTGCACCTCCCGTTGACATCGATGGTATCCGCGAGCCTGTTGCAGGTTCGTTAATCTACGGCAATAACATAATTTCTGGTGCTGTTGTTCCTTCTTCCAATGCCATTGGTTTGCACTTCTACCCCATCTGGGAAGCAGCTTCCCTCGATGAGTGGTTGTACAACGGTGGTCCATACCAGTTGGTAGTATTCCACTTCCTGATTGGTATTTTCTGTTGGCTGGGTCGTCAATGGGAGCTAAGCTATCGCTTAGGGATGCGCCCTTGGATTTGTGTAGCTTACTCTGCTCCTGTAGCTTCTGCGACCGCAGTATTCTTGATTTACCCAATCGGTCAAGGTTCCTTCTCTGATGGTATGCCTTTGGGTATCTCTGGAACCTTCAACTTCATGTTGGTGTTCCAAGCAGAACACAACATTTTGATGCACCCCTTCCACCAATTAGGTGTGGCAGGTGTATTTGGTGGTGCGCTTTTCAGCGCAATGCACGGTTCCTTGGTCACTTCTTCTCTGGTACGTGAAACAAGCGAAACCGAGTCTCAAAACTACGGTTACAAGTTTGGTCAAGAACAAGAAACCTACAACATCGTTGCAGCACACGGCTACTTTGGTCGTCTGATCTTCCAATACGCGAGCTTCAACAACAGCCGTTCTCTGCACTTCTTCCTGGGTGCATGGCCTGTCGTTGGTATCTGGCTCACCGCTTTGGGTATCAGCACTATGGCGTTCAACCTCAACGGTTTCAACTTCAACCAGTCAGTTATTGACTCTCAAGGTCGCGTGATTAACACTTGGGCAGACGTCCTTAACCGCGCTAACTTAGGTATGGAAGTGATGCACGAGCGCAACGCTCACAACTTCCCTCTCGACTTGGCTGCTGGTGATGCTGCTCCTGTTGCTTTGAGCGCTCCTGCAATCAACGGTTAATTTTGAATAATCCACAGACGTGATGTATCGCGTCTGTACAAGTGGAAAGCGTCCTTCTCAAGTAAGAAGGGCGCTTTTTATTTTGAGTAGGGTAAAAGGGACTGGGGATTGGGGATGAGGGATTGGGGTAATGGTTATCAAACGAAAAATTATCGAAGGGGCAATAAAGCCCTTCCCCAAGTTGGGAGCATTTCCAATCTTGAGCCAGTCCCCAGTACCCAGCTTTGCTAGCGGCATACAGTCGCCAGTACTGCAGGAGGTGAGACCAGCGCTATGCAGGAGGGTTTCCAACGACAGTTACCTACGGCGGGAGACCCCCCTCAATCCCCCCTTGTAAAGCAGCGAAGAATTACCCCCCTCAATCCCCCCTTGTAAAGCAGCGAAGAATTACCCCCCTCAATCTCCCCTTGTAAAGGGGGGAAGAATTAGTCTCCCTCCCCAATGCATCGGGGAGGGCTGGGGTGGGGTAATCCTCCGCATCTGGCCAATGATTTGCCTGATTGCCTCCACCACCCCATCGAGATCCTCATAAACTTTTTGGTTGGTAAATCTCACGACTTTCGTTCCTTTGTCTTCCAGAAACGCCTGCCTTTCACGGTCATACTCTGGTGCGCCATCTTCGTAATGACTGTCTCCGTCAATTTCGATAGCTAGTTTCAATTCAGGGGAGTAAAAGTCAACTACAAATGCACCAATACTGTACTGCCTACGAAATTTGCAGCCTTCGACTTGCTGACTTCTAAGCTTTGCCCAAACCATTTTTTCGGCTGGTGGTATATTGTTTCGTAGTGCTTGGCGCTTTTGTTTTTCTGAAGTTTTGTTGTAGAGCTTTGTCATAACTGGTTTCCAAACATCGACTCTACTCAGTGTTCCCGGAATTAGCCCCTCAATAAAATCAGCAGTAGCGTGGCGGACTACTAGTAGTCCGCACCTCACGGGGAAACATCCTCATGATTCGTTGGGTTAATGGAATGACTAAAAATATTTAGTCTAAATGGTTACAATGACTAAGTTTTGGATGGTTTACAGTGGATGGTTTTAGATTTTAGCGTTTAACTAGAATTTAACCCATCAATTGCATCTAAAATCTAGAATCTGAAACCCACAATCAACAAAGCATGGCAGACCTGACCCCTAATTCTAGTTTTGGCTTGACACTCCGTGTGGAAATTCCCAACCGCATCGGGATGTTGGCTACCGTGACCAAGGCGATCGCCACCAGTGGCGGTAACTTCGGTCAAATTGATTTAATCGACCAAACAAGGGCTATTTCGATTCGCGATATCACTGTCGATGCAGCCAGCACGGAACACGCTGAGACGATTGTCCAAGCAGTGAAAGCCTTGCCAGATATTAAGGTGTTGAATGTCTATGACCGCACCTTTAATTTGCATCGCGGCGGTAAAATTAGCATTGCTAGCAGAATTCCTCTCAGGAGTGTGTCCGACTTGGCAATGGCTTACACGCCAGGAGTAGGACGAATTTGTAATGCGATCGCCCAAAATCCAGAAGAAGTTTACAACTTAACCATTAAACAAAACACTGTTGCTATTGTTACCGATGGCAGTGCTGTTTTGGGATTGGGAAATCTTGGTCCAGCAGCAGCCTTGCCAGTTATGGAGGGTAAAGCTATGCTGTTTAAGGAATTCGCTGGCATAGATGCCTTTCCCATCTGCCTTGATACCCAAGATACAGATGAAATTGTCCGTACAGTAAAAAATCTCGCTCCAGTATTTGGGGGTGTGAATTTAGAGGATATCGCAGCTCCTCGCTGTTTTGAAATTGAAGCGAAACTACGACAAGAATTAGATATCCCTGTTTTTCACGATGACCAACATGGCACGGCGATTGTCACTTTAGCAGCGTTGTTTAACGCCTTGAAGCTGGTACATAAATCAATGGCAGACGTCCGCATCGTAATTAACGGTGCTGGCGCAGCTGGGATAGCAGTCGCCCGGTTACTTCAGAAAGCTGGGGCAGAAAAAATCTGGATGTGCGACTCAAAAGGTATTCTTTCCACCAGTCGCACTGACTTAACAGAAGAAAAGCGCGAATTTGCAGTGAAAGCTCAAGGGACTTTGGCGGGTGCATTGCAAGGTGCAGATGTCTTTATCGGTCTCTCAGCACCAGGAGTTGTAACACCAGAAATGGTGCGTTCAATGGCGAAAGACCCAATCGTGTTTGCTATGGCAAATCCCATTCCGGAAATTCAGCCAGAATTAGTCAAAGACGATGTTGCAGTCATGGCAACAGGTCGCAGTGACTATCCAAATCAAATTAATAACGTCCTAGCTTTTCCTGGCGTGTTCCGTGGTGCTTTAGATTGTCGGGCAGCAACGATTACCACGACAATGTATCTAGAAGCAGCCAGTGCGATCGCGTCCTTAATTAAACCTTCAGACCTTGACAAGGAACACATCGTTCCTTCTGTGTTTGATGAGCGCGTGGTAACTGCTGTTGCTGGTGCTGTGCAACGCGCAGCGCGTCAAGAGGGTATCGCTCGTAGTTAATTAACTTAAGAATGATTTTTGTGGGATGGGCATCTTGCCCGTCCCTAAACTTGCGTTATGGGTAGGGACTGCGCTCAACATTTCTGTTCAACGGTTCGTCCAGTAAGTTTTGCCACAACTGTAACTAGCTCCTCAGAGTAAAATGGCTTAAGAATAAACATCTGAAACCCGGAATTAAAAGCTAGGCTACGATTTTCTGGAAGCACACAACCTGTAACAGCAACGGCGGGAAGAAACCCACCAACCTCTGCTTCTTTGATTCTGATAGAGCGAATTAGCGAATAGCCATCCTTATTTGGCATATTGATATCGCTGATGAGAACGTCTGGTTTCCACTCTTGTATCACTTCAATAGCTTCATCCACTGAACCTGCCGTGTTCACTTCGGCTTGGTACTGTTCAAAAATGGTCTCCAGCAAATCCAAGTTATTTGCATCGTCATCTACCACAAGTACACGCAAGCCATCAAGGACAGGAAATGGAGAATGACTTGGTGGTATTTGGTAATTTTCAGGATGCGAGTCGCGAAAAGTATTTTGCATATTAATTTTAACCTCCTAGTTAGTGATTACAATGACTGGAATCGCATTCTAGCGCTTGAAAAACTTTGCCTATTGCTACTCACCAAGAGCTATAGATAGCGGTAAGTAATTCAACTAGAACATCCTCGGTAGGTTTATCGCTTGCCAACAACTTTTTAGTTAATTCCATCGCCTCATTAATAGTTAGCTTGGGATTGAGTGCAGCGCATAATTCTTGATTTGTATAACTCAACTCTTGCTTTATCTCTTCCAACTCGTAATTTTTGTAACACAGTTCTAGCTTATAGCTCTCTATGAGTTCGAGTAAAAACTCTACTTTCTCCTCAAGTTCCTGGATTTTCTCCGCGTCAATACCTCTCCATACTTGAAGATCACTCTCTAGATTGGATATTTGGTAAGACATATTGACTCTCTCACTTCTAGTTACTTGACTATGCTTAAAACTTTCAATCTTGTTTACACTAAAAGCTCTTGGCTCACTGAGGAAATAGCCCTGTCTAACTGGAAAAATGAGTCAGAATGGAGAACTCAGAATACTCCACCCACAAGATCTGACATCTTGCACCAAAAAAAGTTTATGTAATTTTATCACTCAGTATCAAACCCAAAGCCCTTTATTTAGCGGAAAAAGTCCAAAAAAGTAATGTAACTTTATCGCACCGTTTTTTACATAGGCTCGGTTCCTATAAATAGGTGCAAGATCTGAGCATGGAGATTTGAGAAGAATTTTTTAACATTTTTTTCGCACCACTTGCGGGACGAGGTTTTAAACTAATGGCTCATCACCCACTCGTACAGAATACACTTGTCCTGAATTCTGGCTCCTGAGTTCTTAGTTAAATATAAAAAAAGTAAGTGAAGATTTTGTGAATGAGTCGGTAGATAATATAAGAAGGTGTTTAAAAAAGTGGCGCTCTTTCTCAAGTCAACTGCAATCAAACTGCGAGTCATGTAACAGATTTGCCTATTAAGTTAGAGCAAAAATATTCCTAGAGAGGGATGTTTAAAAAAGGTGACGAGAATCTAGCAAGGATCAATAGTTATCAATGAAAATTCTGCTAGTAGAGGATGATGAAGGGAGTGCTGAAATCTTGAAGAATACTCTGATAAGTCAGCATTATGTAGTCGATTTGGCGATGGATGGTCAGAGTGGACTGTCCCTAGTCGAAGCGTTTACTTATGACTTGGTTTTATTAGATATCATGTTGCCAAAACTGGATGGTCTAAAGTTTTGCAGACAGCTACGCGATCGCGGAAATAGCACCGCAATTTTGCTTTTGACAGCTTTGGACAGTAGCACGAGCAAAGTCATTGGATTAGATGCAGGAGCTGATGATTATGTTGTCAAACCTTTTGACACCAATGAGTTATTGGCTCGGATACGTGCTTTGATACGTCGAGGAACTCCAGTTCTCTCCTCAGTGATACAGGCGGGAAATATCAGGCTTGAGTCCAGTAGCTGTAGAGTGAGTTGCGATGGACAACTTTTGCATTTGACTGCTAAGGAATATGCTATACTCGAGCTGCTTTTGCGTAATAGCCATCGGATATTTAGCCAAACACACCTGCTCGATTATCTCTGGTCATCTGAAGAAATCCGTTTAGAGAATACTGTCAGAGCACACATCAAGGCTTTACGGCAGAAACTTAAGAAAGCTGGGGCGGATGGATTGATTGAGACAGTTTACGGACTAGGGTATCGGTTCAAATTAGGAGAAGATGAAGTTAAGAATCACGCAGCGGCAACGGTTCAGTCCCAAACTGTAGTAGATGAACCTCAGCCACAAATTTCGTCGGCACTGGCTGCCATTTGGGCGCGATTTAAACCCAAGTACAGCGCTCACGTTACGGTCTTAGAACAAGCTATTACGACCCTGGTTGCGGGTACGCTCACTGAAGAATTGGGGCAACAGGCACAGCAAGAAGCCCACTTGCTGATTGGATCGCTGGCAAGCTTTGGTTTTGCGGAAGCCTCGCATCTGTGCGGTGAGATTGAACAAATTTTTCGGGCTGGAATCAAACAGACTCAAGCTCAAGTTGAACGTCTCTCTCAACTTGTTGTAGCGTTGCGGCAAGAACTGGAACGACCAGCCGCAATCGAGCCACCAGTTGAGAAGAAGCGATTTGACATCGTTGAGGCAAAAATTCTGATTGTGGACGATGACCCCCAATTGTTGCAGATTCTGCGCACTTTACTAGAGCCTTGGGGATTCAAGCTCACTCTGCTGGATAACCCCCAGCAGTTTTGGACGATTTTGGAGGTGTCTAACCCCGACTTGCTGATTCTAGATATGGAAATGCCGGAGTTAAGTGGCATTGAACTGTGCGAGGTGGTGCGAAACGATTCACGCTGGAGTGACTTACCCGTGCTGTTTCTATCTGTTGACTCTGATGCGGAAACTGTGAATCGGGTGTTTGCTGCGGGTGCAGATGACTATGTAAGTAAGCCAATTTTGCCACCAGAATTAATTGCTCGTGTACTGAATCGGCTGGAACACACACGCACATCAAGAGTTTCCCATCTGATTTAGCTGAACAAGTTCCGCAATCATTGATGCCAAGCGAGCTGGTTCAACTGGTTTAGCAAGATGCCTTTGAAAACCTGCAGCAAGAGACTGGCTTTGCTCTTCTTGCCTGACATATGCCGATAAGGCGATCGCCGGAATTCTCCCTAACTCGCCATCAAGCGCCCTCACCTGACGGAGCAGCGCGTAGCCGTCTTCATCCGGCATCCCAATGTCTGACAACAGAACATCGTACTCACCAGGATTCGCTCTTAGAAGGGCGATCGCCTCTTTTGCCGAGGTAACCGCCATCACTTGCGCTCCGTACTCTTCAAGAATTGTCCTCAGTAACTCTAATAGACCCGCCTCGTCATCAACCACAAGTACCCGCACGCCTAAGAGCGTTGGCGTGGTATCTAATGGCACTTCTTGCCCTGCCCTCGATACCTGCAACAAATTACTTGACACAGAAGTCTGTGTGTGATATATACCTAATGGTAGCCTCACTGTCATTGTTGTCCCTTGCCCCTCACCCGGACTTTCTGCTTGAATCGTGCCACCGTGTTGCTCTACCAAATGAGACACAATTGAGAGTCCGAGTCCGAGTCCACCATGCGACCGAGTGGTGGTGCTATCTGCTTGACGGAAGCGCTCAAAGACATGGGGTAGAAAGTCGGCGCTGATGCCCTCACCTGTGTCAATGATTTGAATTTGGGCAAATGAGCCAATATGCTCAAGTTTGACTGTCACTCGTCCCCCGACTGGGGTGAACTTGATGGAATTAGAAAGCAGATTCCAGAACACCTGCTGTAAACGCTCCGGATCGCCTGACACCCATAGGGTGTCAGGCGGCGATTCAAGCACGGTTTCTATTTGAATGTTTTTAGCCTCAGCTGATAGACGTGCAACATCAATGGCTGCCTCAATTACAGGTGCCAGAGCAATCAAACTGACATTAATGTGGAGCTTGCCTGTGGTAATGCGTGATATGTCTAGGATATCTTCAACCAGGTTAGCTAGCGACTTGCCACTAGCCTCAATTATCTCCAGTGCATTAGCAGTCTGTTCGGCGTCAAAAGAGTGCTTACGCAGCAGCCTAGCCCAGCCTAGTATGGCGCTCAGAGGGTTCCGTAGTTCGTGAGAGACGATTGATAAGAACTCATCTTTAGTACGGTTGGCTGCCTCGGCTGCAGCGCGAGCCGACTGCTCATTAATCAGTAGCTGGTTACGTTGTGACTCAAACAGCTGACGCTCAGTGATGTCACTTATGGCGAGGAGTATCATTTCATGATTGTTTGCTCGCAGGACTTTACAGGCATTAACCAGCATTGTCTTGCGTCCGATGTTCTCAAATGTATGCTCAACCTCAAAATTATCGATCTGGTTGTTTTGAGGGAGAACTTCTTCAAGCAGCGATCGCAGCTGGGGAATGTTCCACTGACCATTTCCAAGCTCGAAGATACTATGATGTTCTGTTTCGGCTTGTGAAACCAGGAAAGTCTCATAGAAATACTGATTCGCTGTCACCACTCTCAAGTTGATATCAAGCACTAAGAGAGGTTGCTGTATTGTCTCGACGATCGCTTCGGCGTAATCACGGGATTGTTTAAGCTCCTCGGTGCTGCGTTTGAGGGCGTCAATATCGACCAACACGAGCACCGCGCCATCAATTTGATTTTCCAGGGTTTTGTAAGGGCGTATCCGTAGGTCATACCAATGACCCTCAGTGTCTTGAACTTCTTGTTCTTTAATGACCAAGGTGTCAATCACCTCTAAGATCATTTGCTCTAAGTTAGGAACGTTAATATTGGGCTTGATATGATTAAGCGGTCGCCCCATATCAGTGGGGATCAGGTTGAAGATTTTCTCCGCCATCGGGGTGAAACGTCGGATAGTTAGATCATTTGCTAACATCACAATGGGAATATTGACACTGCTAAGTAGATTGCGCAGATCGTTGTTGACCTTGTTTAATTCTTGAATCCGACTGTGCAATTCGTCGTTAGTTATGCTCAGTTCTTCATTAGTCGATTGAATCTCTTCTTTGGCGGTTTCTAGTTCCTCATTTGTGCTTTGTAACTCTTCGTTGCTCGACAGGATCTCCTCATTCGCGGTCATGAGTTCCTGGTTAGTTGCTTCCTGATCCTGAATAATCGATTGCAGATACTCTTTAGTTGCAGTCAGTTCGTGTTTAGTGGCAGCAAGTTCTTGTTTTAGCTGGATAAGTTCCTGCTTTGTGGCTGTCTGCTTCCCCCTACTAGGCTTGATCCTAGGGTCGTCATCAGCTGAGTGAGGAAGAGCTGACGCTTGAACGTCCTCAAACAAAACTAAAAAGTAGCGTTCTTGTGAAGGGGGAACCTGGAAAGGAATAACCTCAAAATTGAGTTCTCTCAATTGCTCTTTAGTTGTGAGTTGGATGCCTTCCTTTCTCACCGCGACATCTAAGCGTTTCGCCTGGAGGAACGCTGTGCGCAGCTCTAACCGCAAGCTTGCTTGAGCCATTTTGAGCAAATTGAAGCTTGGCTTTCCGGGTGCTGGTGCAAGGTAGGGACTGGTTTGTCCCCGAAATTGTACAATTTCCAGATCGCTGTTGATAATCACACCAGGCGGGGCATATTTATTCCAGACAATCCGGTCAGCTTCTTTGTGCAAATCAAGACCTTCAAGAGCATCCGAGTCCCTAGCCTCATCCTTCATTTTCTGTCCTGAATAATTGCTGGTAAAGAAGTCAAAATTTAGCCGAGTCGGTGTCAACTTTCGGGAATAAATTTTCTGCTTTTTGTTTACTAAGGTAAACAAGTCTGAGTACTCGCCCGTACTCTCCGAGGTTCCCAGCAGAAGAAAGCCTGTTGGTTTGAGGCTGTAATGGAACAACGGTATCACCTTCTTCTGCAAAGCGGGTCCCAAATAAATCAGTACGTTCCGACAACTAATGAGATCCAGATGCGAAAAAGGTGGGTCACCGATCAGGTTTTGCTTGGCAAAAACACACATCTGGCGGACAAACTTGCTGACCTGGTATCCGCCCTCCACTTTGTTAAAAAAGCGTCGTAGACGTTCTGGTGAAATCTCATCTACTAAACTCGGTATGTATGTAGCTCCTCGGGCTTTCTCAATAGCAAAATTACTGATATCTGTGCCAAAAATCTGGATTGTGGGCAAACTTTGCCGATCATCCAAAAACTCCAATAAGCAGATGGCAATCGAGTAAACTTCCTCACCTGTTGAACACCCCGCCACCCAGATGCGGATTGGCTCCTCGGGCGCTCTATTCTGCATTATGCTGGGAAATACCTGATTTTTTAAGGCTTGAAATACATCACTGTCTCGGAAAAAACTCGTGACATGGATCAATAAATCCTGGAACAAAGCTTCCACTTCCGCAGAGTTGTTCTGAAGATACGTAACGTAATCCTCGAGTTTTTCCAACCTGTACAGAGCCATCCGCCGCATCATTCGCCGCTTGAGGGTGGTGTGCTTGTAATTGGTAAAATCAATTCCTGTGGCAGTCCGGAGCAACTTGAAGATGTTATGCAGAGGATTCTCGCCGAGTGAGGGTTCCTCAACCGTTTCTACTGGCGTTGGGTGGGTGACATAGGGATGGCGGCTGATATGAGCCAGTTTCTCGGCGATCGCCGCAGGAGGCAGAATAAAGTCCACGTGACCCGTAGCAGCAGCCGTATTCGGCATGGTAGTGAATTTTGCCGTTGCTTCACACTGAGCAAAGGTAATCCCGCCAGCCGCTTTGATTGCCCTTAGTCCTTGTGCACCGTCTCCATCCGACCCCGACAGAACGATTCCAATCGCTTTGCTCCCCCGCTCCTCTGCCGATGAACTAAAGAAAACATCGACTGGCATATACATCCCACGCGTCTTCTCACGGGGCAAGAGTTTAAGCCTGCCTTGGGTAATGGTCATCTTTGTGTTCGGCGGAATGACGTAGACGTGGTTAGGTTCCACGGACATACCATCGTGCACTTCAATGACTGGCATTTGCGTTGCCCTGCCAAGAATCTCGCTCAACAAGCTCTTGTATTCGGGAGCCAAATGCTGAATCAGCACAAATCCCATGCCGGTATCAGTCGGTAGATGCCTCAGCAACTCCGTGAATGCCGCCAATCCACCAGCAGAAGCTCCAATCCCGACGATAGGAAATAATTCTTTATTTGTTTCCTGCTCCTCAACTATTTCTTCCTTAGCAGTGGATTTAGGTTCGTTAGACTCACGGTCATTCATTATTTATAGCCAAGGACATATGTCGAAATAGTTAAAGGAGCAGTTTTTCTGTCCATAATTATAACTCGCCGTTGCCTTAGCGAGTTCAAAAAGATTAACGCGTCTACGTGTCTAGCCTTGTCCTTACAAGGATAATCATAGTGCTAGGAAGCAGACTAATAGCTATTAGCTAGAATAAGGTTGCTCGTTTGCGTAACACTTCGCCAAGGGTCAGGTTTAACACAGCTTCCCCATTAAACACTGTCCCAACCTCACCTTGATGGAATTGAACAAAATCCAGGTGATAAACTTCCTTTGATAGGGGAATGTAGCCAACCTGACTAACCAAGTTTGGAGCTTTTTCCAGGTAGAAATCCACAAATTCTTTCACTGCGGGTTTGGTTTGGGCAGACTGGGAGTTGACGTAGATAAACAGTGGGCGAGATAGGGGTTGATATTGAATTTTCTCCACAGTTTGACGTGTAGGCGGCACAGGACCTTTGCCGTTGTTAACCGCTAAAGCTTTGACTTGACTTCTGTTGGCTTCGTAGTAGGCAATGCCAAAGTAACCCAAAGCATTCGGGTCTTGGCTAACTCCCCGGACCAGTACGTTGTCATCTTCATGAGCTGTGTAGTCGGTGCGCGACGCTTTGCGTTTACCCACCGTTGCTTGTGTGAAGTAGTCAAAGGTGCCAGAATCCTTGTCTGGACCATAAAGGTTGAGGGGTTTGTCGGGCCAGCTGCTACGAACCTGGTTCCATTTGGTAATTTTCCCTTCGGCGGCTGGTTCCCAAATTTTCTTTAACTCAGCAACCGTAATGTCCTTTGCCCAATCATTTTGGGGATTGACTACCACAGTGAGGGCATCAAAGGCAATAGGGAGTTCTATATAGCCGACCTTGTTTCGCTTGCAAATTGCCATTTCCTCTTTAAGGATGGGGCGCGAGGCATCGCTGATATCGGTTTTTCCTTCGCAGAACTTTTTAAACCCACCGGTGGTACCGGAGATGGCAACCTTCATTTGCACCTTGTTTTCTCGGCTGCCGTTGAACTCTGCAGCCATCAAATTTGTGATCGGATAGACCGTGCTAGAACCATCAATCGCAATTGACTGCTTTTTTTGTGGCTGGGCACTCGTGAATGGATCGTTGACTAGTGCCGTAATAATGGTCATGAAACCGAGAATTCCAAGCGGGATACCCCATCTTTGTAGTGTTGTGCTCATAACCTTAATCCCATGGTATGAAATAAATTAGGTATCTTGCCTGTCGTACACTTGATCTTGCTATCAATTCGCGCTCGTATTTGACAATACTGTACTTAGTTAAATTTTTAGAGCCGCTGAAAGAAAAATATGCGCTTTGAGGAATTTGCTTGCGGCAACGTCAGCCTAGTTAGTTGATTGGGCAGGAAGAGCAAAGATCGTAGGTATTGCGAAGCATTGTCTTACAAATGGCATCTAAAGGTAAGTCGTTTGCATCATGACCGAAAGGCTCTTCAATTTCCGCCCCGATTTCATCAATACCAAGCAAAATACAGCTTAAGAAAGCTAATATCGGTCCAGTCCACCAAGTTAAACCACTCACCAATTCCCAAGGAAGCAGCAGGAAATAAAACGTCAACAGCATCTTGAGAGTAATGGTATACACCAGAGGCACTGGTGTTTTTAAAATGCGCTCACAGCCACCCAAGAGATTCACCATTTCATCCAGCAATAAATGTAGAGCATGCAACTCTATGACATCGATACATTCACGTTCATGCTGATGCTGGAAATAATCTCCAATCCAGTAAGCAATCTGGAGCGGAGGATGATTTACGTCTTGGAGTGCTTCATATTTAGAGGATGATATCAAGCAAGCTAATTCAGAATTCACAGGTTCTCTTCGCAGATGCAGCTTCATTGCCACAGCAAAGGCAACGACGAGTCGCAACATAGCTTCTTTTTCTGTTCTATCTTCTGGTTGGCGTTCTTGAATGACGATGGAGATTCTCCGAGTTAGGTTGCGAACAGTGTTGACCATTCCTCCCCACAATTTACGAGCTTCCCAAAAGCGATCGTGGGCTGTATTTGTTCGGAAAATTAAGAGTAACGATAAGACGATGTTGAGAGAAATGACAATGTTGGGAATAGCTTTAATGTCAGCATTAACTTTTGATATATGCCCATAGTAGTTAAGCAGTGAAATGAGAAAGCCATATCCTCCCCATAAGATGACCCAGGGAAGAATTGCCTGAAGCACTGACTCGGTAAGGCGTAAGGTTACTTTAATTGCAGAGTGTTCTTCGCCAGTGTAAAGCCCAAACCTTTCTCTGAATGATCTCTTGGCAACATATTTCTCTCGCGAGAAAAACTTTCTTTGAGATTCTGCCAATAAAGATTCTGCCAATAAAAATCTTTTTTGAGAACTCAAACTCGAAGATTTTTCTCTAGATTCTTTAGAGTTATTTTTGTTCTGTTCTGGCGGAGAAGCAGTCTTTTTATTATTCGGTCCTTGCATCTCTAAACCTCCAATATAATGTTCTGGCTTTAATATTTGACAGAAACTTAAGCTATTACAACCAAAGGATAATATCGTGGATTGAGTAACATTCAGGACGGCTTGACTCTGGCAAAGCCAGAGTCGGGCGTAGGCGAAGCCTGCATCCTACCTTAAAGTGCTGCAACAGATAATGAACGCAATTCCCATTGTTTAGTTGAAACGTCTAGGTCTTTAATCAAGCCGGTGCGTATATCCACTACCCAGCCATGAACCTCAGGCGCTTTTTGCTGTTCGAGTACCTGACGCATAACAGAAGTTTGGTAGAGATTTTTGACCTGCATGACCACATTCAATTCTGCTAGGCGATTCCAGCGTTCTTGTTGTGTTGGTAAGGCATCAATTTCGTCTTGTTTTTGTAAATAGATTTCTCGAATTGGATTCACCCAATTATCAACAAGTCCGATTGCTCGTCCTTCTAACGCCGCCTTAATTCCACCGCAACCGTAGTGACCAGAAACAATAATGTGTTTTACCTCAAGATGGACAACTGCGTATTCTAAAATGGCTAAAAAGTTAATATCCGTGAGAGAAACTTGATTGGCAATATTGCGATGGACAAATAATTCTCCGGGTTCTGTACCAGTAAATCTTGTGAGGGCTAGACGACTGTCTGAACACCCAATGTAGAGATAAGGCGGTTTTTGTCCAGTTGCCAATTCTTCAAAGTAAGTGCGGTCTTGGGCTACTTTTTGTGCAGCCCAAGCCTGATTATTTTTGATGATTTCTTCAATCTTGTTGTATTTCATACTTGAAACCTCGAATGTATGTTGTTGATTCTTCTTTGTTGCCTACAAGTGTTATCTAGGATGAAACTTGATAGCACTCGCACTCTTGCTGAATTTTGTGGATTAGAAATATCACTCATTCATGGTTTTAAGAGTTGCAAGTGCTGAAATTGAAGTCACTTTTGATTTTATTAATCGTTCTCCCGATTGACCTAGGCAGGACTCCTGTTTTATCAGTGACAGTCTCAACGTCAATCGCATTTTCAGTTGGTAAATATGACTGATTGTTAGCTTTGATGAGACTATGGTTGACAGGGTTGACAGGTTCGGAAAGCCGTATTTCAGCAAGTAAATTATTCTCTTGGTCTGTATATTTATATTTATCTAATACTTCATCCACCAACCTTAGCTTTGCCAAATGGTTAGCGTTGAGATTATCAAGGACGAAGCTACTCACTCTGAATTCTACCAGTCTCAGCTTAGCAATATTCAAGTTTTTCTCTAAATTTACCCGCAGATAAGAGATGACAGAAGCAGTGTGATTGGTCGATTCTGTGGATATTTTGCCACCATTAAAGTACTCATTTTCAATAGCTTTAATTTTTAACACAGCTTGATAAGCTTGCTCAAGCGATCGCTCTGGTGTTCTCTGCAAGTGTTGATTAGCCGATTGGAAAGAGTTTTTGAGCTTTGTAACTAAGTGATTTTTATTTGGCAAGGTAGAAGCCATGACAAAATTCCAGTTAGTGTATGCAGCCTGTTCACTCGAAATAAATAAGCGTTATTCACACTTATGATCACTAAGTTTCAAAGTTATAACTGCTATTTTTATAGCCCTTGAACAACGTCACACCACTTTTATGGAAATGAGCAGAAATCAATTTTTTAAGCGTCGGAAGATTTGTTAATAAAAAGCTACCACTACACTAAATTTGTTTTTGGCTTTTTATTTCTCATAAAAAGCCACACTTAATCTACCACACATTTGCTTATTAAAAAAATAAGAGCAGTTAATCAAATTCAAATAAATAATAATAAAAAATAGTAGTTCAAAATCATCTCTCTCAAGTAACATATTAATTTTACAGAAATATAGCTTACAACAGATTTGGTGCTTGTTTTCTTTTTTTTTAGCGAAACTACCTTTTGAGTCGTGCCAATTTGAAACAAAATAGTCTTGATATAAAGAGAGTTTAATATTTTCTTAAATTAGATTTAATTTAATTTAAATCATAGTTTTCAAACAATCTATCAACGCTTGCAAGAGTTGAAACTAGTCGTTCGCTACAGCAAATTTGTGGAGTTATAAAGTCGGCATAAGCACTCTTTGCTTACTTTGTGCAACCGTAGTTATAAAGCGCTAATTGACACTTGTATTTTGGTGCTTTTCTGATGGAAAATGAGATGGACTTGATATTAAGAAGGCGAACACACAGGTAATAAATTTATCATGCTGTTGCAATTGGTAATTTAAAAAAATTGGCGATCGCCTTCTTTTTTCTTGTGGGATGGGATTGGTGCCCGTCCTATTAACTGGGCGGGCAGGGATGCCCACCCCACTGTTAGGGGGTAATTTATTTGTTGGAAATCCCTTCACTGGACAACCTATGGCAATGAACGTGCCACGCTTCGCTATCGCAGTAGTCCTGCTTACACGCGCGAAATTTACGCCGCTTGTAAATACAGGACTACTGCGTCAATAACGTCAACTCTAACTAGTAATATTTGTAAAAGGAAGTCCCGCGTTTTGTCATGGGTTCACCCTTCCCTGACTCCAGCCGCGTCAACTCAACCTACTAAGAGTACTATTGAATCTTTTTTGCCTCTAAATCTTGTCCATTTTGGTGCAGAATTAAATGAGTGACTTGCCCTTTTATATTTTTAACAAATGTGATTTGAGCATCAACTTCTTTAATAAAAAACTCCATCTCTGATTCAGGAAATAACTCTAGCCTGGCTTGACCTGTTGCTTGGGCATATAGTTGCTCTTGCTCCTTAGATATTGTAAGAATAAAGTTTGGTGCAAGCTGATATTGCCCTATATAAGTATCAGATTTTTTTGGGTCTAATACAATAGATTTGCGTTCTTTTGGAGGAGTACGTTTTGCTAGTTCAAATTTTGGCTCCAGTAGGTGTAATCCAATATCATCAATATCATTGACAGAATTAGAAAGGACAACAACCCCCAAGCGCTTCTTTTTATCAAACCCAATAAAGCTATGGTAGCCACCAGTACCGCCATTATGCCAAATGATTTCTCTGCCATACCTTTTCAAAATATGCCAGCCCAAGCCAATCTTTAAATCAGGAATATTTGCATCATGTTGAACCAGATGGGTTCTCTGTATTGCTGGGGATAAATGAAATTTGCTCAAATCCAAATTAGCAGCTAAGAATTTCAGTAAATCGTTAGCCGTAGAACGTAACGCTCCTGCACCTGCGAGAGTGGGAATATCCCAATTTTTTACAGGTTGTCCAAGTTGATTGTGTCCAGTTGCAAAGCGCGCTTGCATTTCTGGTGAAAGTTGAATGCTTGTACTGTCCATTTTGAGTGGTTGACAAATACGTGTCGTGACCAAGTTTTCGTAATCCATTCCTGCTTTGAGACTGAGGATATGTCCTAACAATCCAGCGCCCAGATTTGAATATTCATATTCAGCACCAATGTCTCTTGTCAACTGAAAATTTGATAAGAATGAATAAAGCTGTTCGACTGTATAATCAGAGTAAGGATTTTCTATATCCTTAGGGTCCAAATTATTCGGCAATCTAGGCAGACCTGAAGTATGAGTTGCTAAATCTAGTAGTGTAATTTCTCTGCCTTTCCTTGTTGGTACTTTTACAGATTTCGGCAAGAATTTTGAAATAGGGTCTTGCAGACTCAGTTCTTTACGCTCTACCATGTCTGCTAACACAAGTGACGTAAAGACTTTACTGACAGAGCCGATTTCAAATACAGTGTCACCATCAGGTTGGCGGGAACTTGTTTGATTTAACTTGCCATAGCTGACTATTGTGCTACCTTTAGGATTGATTAAGCCAACGACAATTCCAACGCTCTGCTTCTCTTTATCGATGCGTTGTTGAAGAATTGCTTGGATTTCAGTATGAAACGGAATGTTTCCAGAGGCAAGAAGGGCTTGAATTGAAATACCTGTAATAAATAAAATTACAATGAGTAACAGCACAAATGACTTCATAATTTGTTACCCTCTTATTCTTTGTTCAAACTGTCAATCATCCAGGACTGACGCTGAAAACCTAAAAGCTTGATCCCCCTTAGCTCCCTTTTTAAGGGAGTTGAGGGATCAAGCCCTATCATCGTTTAATGTGCGTTTAAAAACTCCAGATACCCGCTGCTGAGTTCCTTCACCGCCAACTCATAAAACTGCTGACCGTGTTCGGGTGTCGCCAAAGCGGGATTTGAACCCATTCTGCCATCTGGATATTTCTTTTGAAAGTCAGCAGCACCATAAATTCTGTGCCCGGTGCCAACTTCTTTTGAAAGGGGTGCTTGCTTAATCGCCTCTGGATAGACATACTGAGTTACAGCCACTTCACTGGGGGTTGCATGGGAGCCTTCTTGGTCGCCGTATAATTCTTTAGCAAGCTTGTAAACTGAACCGCACATAAACCAGTTACCCACTTGGCATTGCACCCGTTGGGCGTTGGGAATTTGCAAATCTTCTAAGTGTGCGTATGTTTCAGAAAAAGCCGCCTTGAGGGTGGCGATGTTACCCCCGTGTCCGTTGATGAAGAAAAACTTGGTAAAACCAGCTTTGGCTAAACAAGTGACATAGTCTTTTACCAGCAGAATCAGAGTGCTGGGACGCAGACTTATTGTGCCGGGAAAGGCGGTATGATGCAATGCCATCCCCACATTAATTGTGGGACCAACGATTGCTTGAGTTGCTTCACCCACACCACGGGCGATCGCTTCTGCACAAATCGCATCTGTGCCAATTAAGCCTGTGGGTCCATGTTGTTCTGTGGAACCAATCGGCAAAATAATACCCTGAGATTGCTGTAGATAAGCTTCAACTTCCTGCCAGGTGCTTAAATGTAATAACATTTTTTATCAGCGTCCTTATTAAGATTGCACCTTTTCAAGGATAGATGATGAATGCGGAATTATGAATTATAGCAATGCTCTTGGTTCCATAATTCATAATTCATAATTTGTTTGCTAATCAAAACAATAGTGTTTCTTCACATCGCTTTTAATTTCCCATGTGCAGGACATGCCAGCAGGAAAAGTGACTAAATCTCCTTTGCCCATTTGCACTGGTTGTCCGCCCTCGGGTGTAACGATGACATCACCTTCCAAAAAATAGCAAGTTTCTTGAGTGTCATAAGTCCAAGGGAACTTTGAAACTTCCTTTGTCCAAATATCCCATTTGGACACACCCAGTTCATTAAGACGCTCTTTGCTAGGTTGACTCTCTACGTTAATTTCCATTGTTTTATCAAAAGAAGGAATTATATTCAATCAATGTTTACAATACATACTTTACATTCTGACCTTTCAACTGGCATCTTAGATATTTTTCACGAAGCAAGGAGAATTGTAGCAATTTATCTCCGATTTCGTCTCAATAATTAGACTTACTTGAGAACAAACAACAGTAGTTCAATTGAACTACTGTTGTTTGAAAATATTATATTTTATAGGTGTTTCATACTTAATCTCTGAGTGTGAAACTTTAAGGCTGAAATGTGAGTACACTCTTATAAGTAGTTACAAATAATTCTATATATGCAGAATAAACTCAGCAAGTTCAGCCGACTCTTGGTAAAAACGTGTGGCTTGAAGAATTTGCTCGCATTGTTGGCGACGTGCGGATAGGAAACAATAACGTTGTCGGACGGCGCACTTCAATTCGTGCCGATGAAGCTTCATCAATTATTATTGGCGAAAATGCTAAGATTGAAGACAGCGTAACCTTCCATGCCCTTAAGGGTATTAGCATTCGTATCGGCAATAACCTAGATACAGATGATAATATCGTTTTTCATGGTCCTCTAGAGGTGGCAGACAACCTGACTATTGGAGATGATGCGGTGCTATTCCCCTCTCAAGTTGGTAATAAAGTGACGATTGGGACTAGGGCATTGGTCGTTGGCGTTACTCTACGTGATGGTGTGCAGGTTCCAAATAATCCAGTTATCACGACACAGCAGCAAGCAGACGCATTGAAATCAATTTAAATAGCTCAAAGTGAACCCAAACTACCTGCACTACATCAGGTACTTTTTCAGATTTTAGCAGTAGGATTGAATATCCTCACCGCAGACATCCGCTAGATAACACAAAGCGCGAAAACGTAACCCCACAAGTTCGTTGTACAGCGGATTTAGCTTGCACATAGGGGGAATGTGGGCAATTTTGCGACCAAAGAGAATAATATCCCGCTCAAAAGGACATTGAGCGGGAATCATTTTAGCAATAAATCTCGCCAATTTACGATTTTGAATGTCCAAAGAATCAAGCGAATGACGTAATGGTTGCAGTAAATCAAGTTTAGGTTGAGCAACTTGATTTTGATTTACTGTTTTATGAGTTTCTAAACCAGAATGAACAAAGGCAGAGAAGATAATATGCTGATGATTCTTGGTTTTAAGCATAGTCTTAAATACGTTTATCCTAGGGTTTGCAAGTGTTTAGTTGCGGCTCCTTGGCTGTTCATACAACTATTTCAGTAGGTTTGAAAATAGTTACATGCCAACACAAAATATATGTATATACGAAATATTTACTTTTGTAAATACCGTATATGATTTTCATTTAAACTGACGGCGGGGCGGAAAACTGTCCTACTGAATACAATACTATAAAAAAAGTCTAAAGATATTTTTGATACTTACCGAAAGCTAATATTGGTAATAGCCATTTCATATCTTGAATGTAAATGAGTTCACCAAAAACTACACAGTATCTTGAGGTATAATTTTTTAGGTACAAGAGCCGTTTTGCTCATACTTAGGCTATATTTCACAACGATTTTAGCGAAGAAAGGCAGAGGACAAAAGGAGAAAAAAGTAATTTTTAATACAAACGCAACTCCTCTGTGGTCAATACGGTTCGGATAAGATCCCCCCGCCTGCGGCGACCCCGGATAAATTCGGGGTAAATGGGTTAAAATAGCCCCCCAATTTATCGGGGGGTTGGGGGGGATCTCCCTTGAGATAACCTCCTTAACCGAACCGTATTGCGTCTGTGGTCTGCCATATGGTTAAAGACCAAAGCTCCTCAGGCGCGGAGGCACGGGCACTGCACTATGAAGAATTAAGGTTTATATGACGCCAACAATATCCTTTTAAGCATGGGAGTATCAATCAATAGCATCAGGGTTAACGCCGAGCGATCGGCGAAGCCGCGTCCTTCGGACGATCGCAACCTTTCCTTCAATTGTTGAACCTGTAATTCTGCTTGTTCTGTGCGTTGGCGTTCTTGTTCTGCCTGTTCCTCTGCTTGCTGCCTTGCCAAAACCTCTTGACCTAACGCCCTAAATTTGTTTATGGAAAAAGAAAAAATGTATTTCATCGAGTAGGCGCAAGCGTCTACGGCGTCCGGTGACTCAAGCCCCCAACTTCAGTTATGGGGTTCTTACTTTTGAATGCGTGAATGCGTGACTTCCCCGTAAGCGCAAAGCGCACGCACTCGCGTTCGCGGAGCGTGTCCGTAAGGACTCAGGGGCTGACCCTCTTCCCAAATTTTATAGTTGTCGCGACCGCCAGGAGGAACATCAAAAATCACCATCACATCTGGGGTTGGGTCACAACGATTGAAAAATCTGCCGAGCCAGAGGAAAAATCGCCCATGTATAAATACTCATTTTTTTATAAAAATCTACGTTTGGGCATCTTAGCGCCCAGAGTGTCCTCCGGACACGCTACGCGAACGTTGGCCCGCTCACCAACGCGCTTAGTAATGAGGCACCGCAGTTTTTCCGGTTTTAATGAAGCGGCGACCGGCAGTTTAGGAAAACCTTGTGCGTAGTAAAGAAACTGATTGGCTAAAACAGTCGCTTGACGACCTGCCAAGTATTGTTTCAGAACTTCCAGAGTTGTCAGCAAGGCATAAAGGTGGTCGTAGGTTTCCGCCAGCGGTTCACCATCGGCACTAGCGTAGAACGGTTGAGTTGATTGGGCGACAGGTAGAGTAGCTGTCATGGTTGGAAAATCAGTGACGATAAATAATAATATATTTTAGACCTTTTGTCAAATTATTTCTGCGCCGTTAGATTAGTAGTTCATCGCATTAATTATGATGGTTGTAAGTAAGTCGGCGCAAATAATCATCACTGGTTTGTAGTAGCGCTTTAGCGCTGTTCGCGCAGCGTGGCGTCAGCCATAGCGCTACTACGAGCCAAATACAGAGATTTTACTTTTCTTTACATAGTTTGGTTTTTTCTTGCCGACTTACTTATAAGTTCGTAGTAAGGACTTTAGTCCTAGACTCTTTGAGCGATGGCAGCGCTCACTACGAAGCCTTCAAAACTAATGCGATGACCATTAGACTTCTTGTAAAAATCCAATTTATGAATTTTTGAACCACAGATGGACACAGATGGACACAGATAATTTATCTATGTTTATCTGTGGTTTTTTTATCATAAAATTGACTCCATACAAGAAGTTTATTGTAAGTACATGGCTACACAGACAAATCGGTCATTAGCACGTTAAATATGTTTTTTACTCTTCACTCTCTGCAAAATTTACGCGATCATAAATATCCTTGAAATTAATTTGAAACTCGATAGAACCTAATTCCAAAACCGCCTCTTCAGATTCATACTCAGTTAATAGCCATTTTCCATCAAAGGTTTTAGTATGCTGCATGACATGATGTCTCGTCTGGTCAATTAAAATATATTCATACAACTCAGGAATTGACCGATAGTAGAGAAACTTATCACCTTGGTCGTAGTTTCTAGTAGATTTAGATAATACTTCAACAATCAGCAACGGATTGATCACTGTAGTCGTACCTCCTCCTGTATAGAGGGGTTGACCCTGGATGACCATGACATCGGGATAAATATACTGGCGATAACGAGGTATCCACAACCGTATGTCACTGATATAGATATCGTAATTTTGCCCCATTAAATAAAACTTCAAGTTGGCATAAAAATTACCAGCAATTTTATTGTGATTTGTTGTAACACCTGTCATCGGCATGATTTCTCCGTCGCGGTATTCACTTTTATGATCAGCCGCCTGCACGAGTTCTAAATATTCTTCTGGAGTGTAGTGGCGTTTGGGTATTTGTACTTGCATGAATGATATAAACTCTTGCTTTACTTCTATTTAAGCTTGCGGATTTTCGAGTTTGGGGAAAAAGCGTGAAACCCCCTCCCCTTTTAACAGTGAACAGCTACCTACGCAGTTATCAGTTAAATACGAGTGGTCGCGCGTCCCCCACCAATTGGATCTTTATGCGTTGGTGGTGAGCCACTGCGGTCTTGGGGTTTCCCCAAGTAGAGCAAGTGGCGTTCGCGTATGCCTAGCGGCACGCTTTGCGCTCAGCGTCTCCGTTCGGCCTCAAGCCGTGCCCGTTCGCGCAGCGTGTCCGTAAGGACTCAGGGCTCAGGAGATACCCGGAGGGCGGTGAGCCCATCCCCCAAAGCGCCCGCCTGACTGACTCAGGACTCAGGACTGATAACTGATTTAATACGGTTCGGATAAGACTTGATCCCCGCAACCCCACTTTTTGGCGGTTCAGCATATCTCCCAATGTTTCGGCAGTGATGAGGGCTGTTTTCCCTTGTTTATCCTCAAACAACAGATAACCCGTATCTACTACTTGCCAACTTTTCATTTTAGGCGATCGCTTCCTCCACAACCGCACCCTGCATCTTACCCAACGCATCAATCAACGTTTGCAATTGTTGATCTGCTTTCATAACTCCTAAACCTCGCACTGTCACTTTACCAGGAGAGTAAACAAAGCGTGACCTGAGGCTTTCCGGCAAATTTTCTGCCAAGTTCTTCCAACCAGGTTCTTCCATCTGCGTTTCTAAAACGATGTGCTGCTTGTTTTCTGGTTTAATGCGGCTAAATCCTAGTTTCTTCGCCAGCTGTTTGAGTTCCATCACTCGCAATAGTTGAGTCGCTGGTTTAGGAATTGCACCGTATCTGTCATTCCAGTCAGCAGCAATCTGCGACAATTCTTCTTTAGATTTCGCAGCTGCAACTGCACGGTAAGCACTCATCTTTTGATCCAAATCGGTGATGTAATCAGCTGGGACAAACGCTGTGAGGTTGAGGTCAATCTGTGTATCATCAACTTTGGGAATTTCTTGCCCTCTGATTTCACGGATAGCTTCTTCGAGCATTTCCATGTATAAATCAAAACCTATTGCTTCCATTTGCCCCGACTGTTCTGCACCCAGCAAGTTACCTACACCCCTGATTTCCATATCGCGCACTGCCAGCTGATACCCAGAACCCAACTGTGCGAATTCCTGTATCGCCCGTAACCGCTGGCGTGCGGCATCGGATAGCGTCCGCTGCTTGGGATAAAATAACCATGCATGAGCTTGAATTCCCGCACGACCAACACGACCCCGCAGCTGGTAAAGTTGGGATAATCCGAAGCGGTGAGCATCTTCAATTAAGATAGTATTCACTCGCGGGATATCCAAACCAGATTCAATAATCGTGGTACACACAAGGATATCTGCTTCCCCGTTGCTGAAGGTAAGCATCGTTGATTCTAAATCGCTTTCTTCCATTTGACCGTGGGCGATCGCAATTCTCGCCCCTGGTATCATCTGCCGCAACTCTCCTGCTATCTCCTCAATTCCCTCGACTCGCGGAACGACGTAAAACACTTGTCCACCTCGGTCGAGTTCTTGACGAATTGCACTGCGTATGCTTTCCGGATTGGTCGGTGACAAATGAGTTTGAATCGGTCGTCTGGATGGGGGTGGTGTGGCAATCAAACTCATTTCCCGAATCCCCGATAAAGACATATACAAGGTACGGGGAATCGGAGTTGCTGAAAGAGTCAGCACATCAACCAGAGTTTTCAGGCTTTTGATTTTCTCTTTCTGATTGACCCCAAACCGCTGTTCTTCATCTACCACCAAAAGTCCTAAGTCGCGGAAGGTGACGCCTTTACCCAAAAGTTGATGTGTCCCGACGACTACATCTAACTCCCCTGTTGCCAATCTTTTGAGAATCTCGCGGCGTTCTTCGGCGCTGCGGAAGCGGTTGAGTAACCCCACGTTGATAGGGTAGGGAGCAAAGCGTTCTTTGAGGGTGTGGTAATGTTGCTGAGTCAGGATAGTCGTCGGGGCAAGCAGCGCGACTTGTTTTCCGCCAGAAGTAACAGCTTTGAAAATGGCGCGAATTGCCACTTCTGTTTTCCCAAAACCGACATCCCCACAAACGAGACGATCCATTGGGCGATCGCTTTCCATATCGCGTTTTACATCTTGCGTAGCTTTAAGCTGATCGGTTGTCGGTTGGTAAGGGAAGGAGTCTTCCATCTCCTGCTGCCAAGGTGTATCCTGCGGGTAGGCAGTGCCTTTTTGTTGCGATCGCGATGCATAAAGCTTGAGTAAGTCCACCGCCAATTTCTTAATTGCCTTGCGGACTTTGTTCTTGGTATTTTCCCAAGCCTTACCCGTCATTTTGTTCAGTTCTGGTGGCTTATCGGCTGCCGTGCGCAACCGCGACAAAACACCAACTTGGTCAGCTGCAACACGCAATAAGCCGTCCGCATACTGCACTACCAAATACTCACGGGTTTCGTCGTTAAGTGTAAGACTTTCTAACTTGAGGAATTTACCTACACCGTGGTTTTTGTGAACGACGAAATCCCCTGGACGCAGCTTATTGGGATCAACTTGTTTAGAAGCAGCTTTTCTCCGCTTACGGATGTAACTGGGCGTCGCGAGGGAGTGCTGACCATAAAATTCTCGGTCAGTTACCACAACCAGCCGGAACGTAGGCAGAATGAAACCTTCGAGTTCCGCAAGACCAGAATATTTCAGGGCAACTGGTGTGTGATTAAGTTGCTGCTTGTCAATCGCTAGGTAGTCGCGGGGGTTAGGAATAAACTGGGCAGGACAGTCGTGTTCTTGCAGTAGGGAGACAGAACGCGAAGGCTGGGCGGAAAGCAACCAAACCGAGAACTTGCGATCGCGTTCTTGTCGCAGTGTTTCTGCAATTTTGGCAAATTGGTGCGGCGTGACCGGCAACCTGCGACTGGCGAGATTAATGCCGCTGTTTTCCTCGACGAGTTCCGATAAATTTAATTTTTTAAATTCTGCCGTATCAGCCAAACATTCATCAAATGAGCGATGGACTCTCGGCAATAAGGTGGAAATCTCCTCATCCGTCCGGCTTGCCAGCAGTTGCCATTGTTCTTCTGCATTTTCTACCCAGCGATCGCTGTGGGCGTGGCACTGTTCTGGTTCATCAACGGTAATTAGGGTGTTTTCTGGTAAATAATCTAATAGCGAAGCAGGTTTATCAAAAGCTAAGCCTAAAAAGCGACGGCTCCCCTCCAACAGTTCTGAGTTCTCAGTAGTCGTCCTGAGTTCTGAGTCATCATTTAACTCAGCGCTTAGAACTTGAAACTCAGCACTGTTTTGTACTGCTGCCATAACGATGGGAGCAAAACTTGTGGGGGTAAGAATAAGCTGGTCAATTTTGTCAAGGGCGGCGGAACGTTGGGTTGCTGGGTCAAATTCCCGTAACTGCTCAATCTCGTCGCCAAACCAATCTAATCGTACGGGCAACTCTGAGGAAACTGGGAACACGTCAACAATATCGCCGCGCCGACTCCACTGCCCTTCTGTTTCCACCAAAGGCACCCTTTCGTACCCCAGTCTGGTGATTTGTTCACTAAAGGTATCTAAGTCAAATTCAATACCGCGCCTGAGAGTGATGCAGAAAGGTTTAAAGGCTTCTGCTGGTGGTAGATGAGGTTGTAGCGCTGCAACAGTAGCGACAATCGCCATCTTAGGTGAGGGGGATGAGGATAATTTTGCTTGCTTATCTCCCTGATCTGTGGTTCCGCCGAATTGCACCAAATCCGCAAGGACTTGCATCTGTCCCCAGGTCATCTCGGTTTCGGGGTCAAATGGTTCGTATGGGGATGCCTCAGAGGTTGGGTAGAAATGTACTGTTTGCCACCCCATTGCCTCGAGTTGTGTTGTCCAGCGTCCGGCTTCTTCCAAAGTCGCACAGACCACGAACAAATTCTTTCCCTCAGTTTGAGCCAACGCCGAAGCTACTAAGCCTTTTGGCAAGCGAGGAATGCCACTTAACAACAACTCTTGTTGCCGATTGAGCTTGGAGAGGAGTTCAGTGGTGAGCGGAGACCGCCCTAAAGCACGCACAATGGAAGAAAATGCCATAGGTTACAAAATATGAGGAAGTCCTTCTCACAGGCAAGCATAATAGTAACGCCTACCTTAACTTATTTTAAAAGTCCAGAGCAGGGGAACAAGCCTGGCTATAGGGTCATTAATACTTACCAAGTCGCGCCGAAAATGCCCCCACCATAATAAAAATGAATTGGTGATCCGATGAATGGGCGCTTTGTAAGTGTTTAGGGACTGGCGACAGTTATCAGTTATCAGTTACCAGTTATCAGTTATCAATCATCAGTTATCAGTTTTCAGCGTAGTTTCGAGTTTTTGGTCACTGTTCACTGGTCACTGGTCACTGTTCCCAATCCCTAATCCCTAATCCCCAGTCCGCTTCACTACAATGACGGCTTACAAATCCACGGACTAATCGTTAATATACGAATCAGTGTTAAGAGCTAACTTATTACTCATGGTTGATTGCTTTTCTGTATTGAGAGTGTTTCGTAATTACACCTTAGATACCAGATACTAAGAAGTTAAGGTTAAGCACAATTTGCCAGGAGCATCGGCAATTTTAGAAATGTCCCCAACAATCGAAATTCTAACTATTTTTCTTTTGATCCTCGCCAATGGTCTGTTTGTCATGTCAGAATTGGCGATTGTCTCAGCACGAAAGGTGCGTCTACAACAGCTTGCTGAACGGGGTGATGCTAAAGCCCGCGCTGCTTTAGAACTGGGATCTTCGCCGAATCAGTTCTTGGGAACCGTTCAGATTGGGATCACACTCCTTACTATCCTGTCTGGTGCCTATGGCGAAGAAACTATAGCTAAGAGACTTGCACCTATTTTAAGTTCTATCCCTTTGCAGCAAAATTATAAACAACAGTTGGCAAAGGGCTTAGCAATTTTAATTATTACCTATTTAACGCTGATTATTGGCGAATTAGTGCCCAAGCGGCTGGCATTAAGCCGTCCAGAACCAATTGCTTCTATTGTTGCCATACCGATGCAGATGTTGGCAAGAATTGGCTCCCCCATCGTTTATCTCTTGACGGTTTCTACGGAGACGGTGCTGCGGGTGTTAGGCAGCAAACCGTCTACTGAACCACAAGTGACAGAGGAAGAAATCAGAGTCTTGATTGAGCAAGGCACGGAAGAGGGTACATTTGAAGAAGCAGAACAAGATATGGTTGAGCGAGTGTTTCGTTTGGGCGATCGCCCCGTGAGTTCGTTCATGACACCTCGACCGGATATTGTTTGGCTGGACTTGGAAGACACTCCTCAAGAAAACCGCCAGAAAATTATTGATGGTGGTTATTCGCGGTATCCCGTTTGTCAGGGGGGACTTGACAACGTACTGGGCATTATCCCAGTGACTGGCTTGTTAGCCCGAAGTTTCTGCAATGAGCAGTTGGACTTGACGGTGGGATTATTACAGCCGACATATGTGCCAGAAAGCACACGTGGTTTAAAAGTTTTAGAATTATTTAAGCAAACCATCACTCACATGGCGCTGGTTGTGGATGAATATGGAGTGATACAGGGAATAGTGACTCTGAACGACGTCATGATTGAAATCGTTGGTGATGTGCCTTCTATTGAGGACCAGGAAGATCCTGAGATTGTGCAGCGAGAGGATGGTTCTTGGTTGTTGGATGGAATGTTGTCTGTAGATGAGTTTTTTGAACTATTCGATATTGAGGAGTTGTCACCTGAAGACCGAGGAAGCTATCAAACATTAGGTGGTTTTGTGATTACTCACCTCGGTCGCATACCCTCTGCGGCAGATAATTTTGAATGGCAAGGTATGCGGTTTGAGGTCATGGATATGGATGGTAACCGTGTTGATAAAGTTCTCGTGGTGCCAGATGAGGTTAAATCTGGTAATAATAACAAACCAGATTAGCAGTAGGTGAGGAATAAAGCTGTTTTAAATTGAGTGGAATATAAGCGTTTGTACGGGCAAAAGCAATGCTCACTGGTGTCAATTTAAGCCAAAACCGTTCTAAAATCTCGTTAAAATCTCGTTTGCAGGTCTAAGCAGGAAATGCCCCAATACGGTTCGGTTAAGGAGGTTATCTCAAAGGAGATCCCCCCAACCCCCCGATAAATTGGGGGGCTATTTTAACCCATTTACCCCCTTTTTAAGGGGGTCGCCGCAGGCGGGGGGATCTTATGCGAACCGTATTGGGAAATGCCCTTGAAGCGGCTAGTAACGCAAGTAAGGGAGGCAGAGCCTCTCACTAGGCATTCCCAGCCTCAGGCTGGGAACGAGGCAATCTCTAAAAGCTTGTTCTATACTGGTTTTCATCTTAAGTTGACACCAATGAGCAATACTGTGCCCCTACGTGTGGTATATGCAAAGGCATAGCCTGTCTGCACAACTTACGGCACTATGCTTTGCGCGATGGTACGGAGTGTCCGCCTGCGGCGATCGCCTCTCTAATTACCTGCACTAATTGACAAAAACCCTCACCTTCAGCAGCAGAAGTCACATATGCAGGCTGATGCTGAAGTTTATTAGCATATTCCAGCACATTTGCAACGCCCACAGAGAGAGAAAAATAACGCTCATCAAATAAACTTTCATCGTTGGGACTATCGCCAACAGTCACAACTTGTTCTGGAGTGTACTGGGGGAAGTATTCCCGCAAGACTTGTAATAACCCAATTGCTTTATCTTGTCCCAGAGGTTTAATGTGGCACTGTACATTGCTGTAAGTGAAACCCCAACCCATTTGTTCACAAAGATGACTCAGAGTTTTTATTTCATCTGTGGTTAACCCTTTCACATCAAATGTCCAGTCAGTAACGCGAAAACGATTATCAGCAGATTCTTGGATGTGCGGAAATTGCGTTTGTAATTGTTGAAAAGCCGATGCTAATTGCTGACGATGTGCTACTAAGTCGGGAATGGGTGTTAAAGCGACTGGTTTCTCACTTTCACCAAAGAAAAACAAACCGCCATTTTCCGCTATAGCACCAACGATAGGCAGATAATACGCTAAACCACTCACCCAACCGGCACTGCGTCCAGTGACAATCACGACCTCAATCCCCGCTGTTGCTAAATCCTGCAAGCTTTGCAATAGTTCACTGGTAAATTTTCCTTTCTTGGTTAGGGTACCATCCATATCTGTCGCCACCAGACGAACATTGCTAAAGCGGTTTGTCGATGAAACCTCTGACAAAGGCAGGAGTCTGTGCATAAGAGTTTGGTAAAAAATTAATTATCAGTTATTAGTTATCAGTAAACCATTACCTGATAACTGATACAGCAGATTGCACTTTTTGTGAAGTACAGAGATACCCCACCCGCGCTGTCGCGCACCCTCCCCGATGCCTTGGGGAGGGTTGGGGAGGGGTGTACTCCATTTAAATACAAAGAGCTGTAACTGTTTTAATTTTTTGACTAATGACTAATGACTTTAGTTTGTGAATCACGAGCTAAAATACCATCTTCCATTTCCACAATGCGATCGGCTATATCCAAAATACGGTTGTCGTGGGTGACTAGCAATATAGATGTTCCATTTTCTTTAGCAAGGCGCTGCATCAATTCCACAACATCGCGCCCTGATTGTTTGTCCAAAGCTGCTGTAGGTTCGTCTGCTAGCACCAACGGTGGACTATTCACCAAAGCGCGGGCGATCGCAATCCTTTGTTTTTGTCCTCCAGAAAGATTTTCTGGATAATAATCAATTCGGTCTCCTAAACCAACCGCTTTGAGCATACCTTCTGCTTTAGCAATGGCTTTTTGCTGAGAAATATACTTATTCAGTTCCACCGCCATTTGTACATTTTGCCTAGCAGTTAAAAACTCCAACAAGTTATGAGCCTGGAAAATATAACCAATTTTTCGCCGGATATTGACTAGTTTGTTCTGGCTAGCCCTATATAATTCTACACCTAAAAATTGTAAACTTCCCTCTTGCACAGACCGCAAACCACCAATCAAGCTTAGTAATGTTGTCTTACCTGAACCTGATGGTCCCGTCATAATGACAATTTCTCCGGGATAAATTTCTAGATTAATATCAAATAGAATTTGTTTTTTCAGTGCGCCTTTTCCGTAGTAGTGGTTGAGATGTTTAATTGAAATGACAGGTTCTTTACTCAGCATATGTTAATCTTCTTCAAATGTGATTCTTGATCATTAGCTATTTAAAAATCATAAAACTTAACTTTATTTTCATTTATCATTTTTTAGAATATATCTGCTGGGTCAGCAGACTGCAGTTTTCGTACAGCGATAGTACCAGACATAAAGCACATAATCAGAGTTAAAATGAGTACCATAATAGCTCTTTCACTACTCATAAAAACTGGTAATAGTGTTGCAATTCTTGCCCTATCATACAAAAACATAGTCACAGCAAATCCAGGTATATATCCTAAAAATGCTAAAATAAAAGCTTCTTGTAGAATCACAAACAACAAATAATTGTGTGTATAACCTATCGCCTTGAGGGTTGCATACTCAGCTAAATGATCCGCCACTTCTGTATAAAGTATTTGATAGACAATCACAGTTCCTACAATAAAACCCATGATTGTGCCTAAAGTAAAAATAAAACCTATTGCTGTACTGCTTGCCCAGTAATTTCTCTCATAATCAATAAATTCTTGCTTAGTGAAGACCTTGATATCTTTCGATAAATAATTCCTTAAAGTTTGGGCAACAACGGTTGCATCTGCTCCTGGTTTTAATCTAATCAGACCAATGTTAATTAGACCTCGTTGATGTTGTGGGAATATCCGTAAAAAGTTGACATCACTCGTAATTAAATTACCATCTGCTCCAAATGATGCACCTAAAGTAAACAGTCCTCCTACTTTAATTTTTCGACGATTAACTTCAGCTATTACATTTTTTCCTTGTTCAAATTCAGCAGCGATTGGTCCATACTCCTGCCTAGAGGAACGGTCATATAAAACAACATCTGGCAGTTTAAGTTTATCTAAATTTTCCTGAACACCAGCTAAATTAAAAATATTAACTTCAGGGTTCATTCCAATGACTAAGAGATTACGAGGACGACCTGTAACAGGATTTTTCCAGGCAGTATAGTCTACATATATTGGGTGGACAGTTTGCACGCCAGGTAAATCTAAAGCTTTATACAACCGTCGTTGAGAAAAAGTTTTCATTGACAGCAAAGCGTTAGATTGATTGTTTATTAAAACAATGTCACCTTGCAAACTTGTATGAAATCGAACGTTACTAAAATACAGAGAATCCCGAAAACCAAGCTGCATAAACATGAGAATATCGGCAAAGGCAATTCCTGCCAGTGCCACAGCTAAACGAGTTTTTTCTCGCTTCAGTTGTAACCACGCCAGAGGGATTTTCCCCATCATTTTGTATCCTCAGTTATTAGTCATTCGTCATGAGTTATTAGTCATTAACTAATAACCAAGAAATATCAAGTTATTTTTTATATTTCAATATCAATAACCACCTTGGCGTAGGTTAAGCCTGCAACTTTTTTGATATCTTGTGGAGTCAGGGTGATTTTCACTTCCACAACTCTGGCATCAACATCTGCTGCTGGATCTGTATTTAAGACATCTTTTTTGCCAATTTTTCTGCCAATCTCGGCAACGGTTCCTTGTAATTCTCCGCTAAAAGCTCCATTATCACTGGTTATGGTGGCTCGTTGACCAAGACGCACTTTACCAATACTGTCTTCGGGAACTTCAGCAATCACCATCATCTGATCGGTTCGTCCAATTTCAGCAATGCCATTGGCGCTCATACTTTCTCCGGCTTTGGTATGAATTTTTAAAATTTCGCCAGAAATTGGTGCTTTGATGTAGCTCAAATTCAATTGAGCTTGTGCTTTTCTCATAGTGGCAACTGCATTGCTAACTTGTGCCTGTGTTACTAGCAAATCAATTGGACGGACTTCTCGAATTCTGCTAAGTTTGGCTCTTTCTTCCTCAATTTGTCTTTGCAAAGTTGTGAGAATTTTGTTTCGATTCACCCTCGCTTCAACGAGTTGCTGTTGCAAAGTTGCTATAGTTTTTAGCTGGTTAGCTCTAGCTTCAGCTAGTTGCTGTCGCAAAGTTGCAACTGTTTGCCTTTGGTTTGCCTGGGCTTCTGCAAGCTGCTGAGTCGAAGTTTCCTTACCCAATTGCCTTCTGTCGCGTTCCTGCTGGGAAATTGCCCCTTCTTTGTATAACATCTCATAGCGTTCAGCATCGACTTGAGCATTGCGTTGTTCAGCTTGTATACGCGCAACCGTTGCTTTGAAAGCATCTCTTTGCCCTTGGAGTTCGGCTTTTATCCGATTAAGAGTTGCTTGTAGAGCAACTTTTTCGCCGCCTAATTCTGCTTCTATGCGAGCAATTGTTGCTTCCTGAGCATCTAGTTCCCCACGCAATTGTGCTTCTATGCGAGCAATCACGGCGCTTTGAGCTTGGATGTCTCTTGGTGAACCTGCTTTGACATTTGCTAAATTAGCACGCGCTTCTTGCAGTTTTGCTTTAGCTTCTTCCACTGCGGCTTGGTTGCTTGAGAAACTATCCAAAATTGCAATGATTTGGTTTCTCTTAACCCGCTCTCCTTCTTTGACAAAAATTTGTTCCACTCGCGACGTCCCGGAAAGCCCTGCTGGGGCAGACAGTTTAATAACGTCCCCTTGAGGTTCCAAACGCCCCAACGCATTGATAGTTGTAGCGACTGGCGCACTGGGTGCAGGTGTGTTCAACTGTTTTAATTGCTCCATTTTGGCTATGCTTAGGACTCCAGTAGCAACTATGACTGGCAAGGATACAGCAATTAACCACCAAATCTGTGGCTTCTCATTCTCAAGTAACTGCTCCCTTGACCTTGGTTCTTGACTCACCCTTGACATGGTATTGCTCATTATTCGGAATTTTGCATATACAAAGTAGAAAAGCGAGTTAGGCACAATTGGATTCAGTCAAAAAGGGTTTTTAACAAACAGTTATCTGCTTTTCTTAACTCAGATCTTGAACCCAACAAGAGCCAGAGGCTCTAATATCTCGTTACCAGGTTGAACCTGGTAACGAGGGTTTGGAGGCTTTGCCTCGTCACTGTTGCAACTCTTGCAAGATCTCAGTTAATTGAAAAACCCTTATTTTGGCAAGCATCCAGACGACAAGGAGGTGCGTTACAGCGTACAAGTTATGTACTGCAAATAACCAAGCACTTAACGCAACCTACGGCAAATTAAATACAGGACTACATAGGATAAGTGACATTAGAGAAAAACTATCACCAACGGGGTAAGTTGATTGCCTTTCGATGAACAGCAACTCATTTCAACTTGACCAAGAACATCATAGACAAGCTCTTTGGCGATGAAGGTTACATTTTAGAAAGAACGATTTTGTGGCTCGATTTTGCTCTAGTTAAATGAATTCTACATTTATCGTTTGCTGGAAAACGTAGCAGAATCTACAGTTGAACCTTTACTGTCCGCCTCTGGAACGAATAATCTGCCCTGTTATCGATAGTCCTTGTGATGAGGCAAGAAATAACACTATACGTGCAGCATCTTCTGGTACTGGAGTTTAGACTAGTTCCCCACTGCGTAGTATCCATGTAAGAAAATATTTACAATAATGATCTAGGAGTTACGCATCATACATAAGTACTATACGAAATTTGGGTGTTTCAGCCATGTTTAGCACTACCGCGATCGCAAATATGCAAATAAATCAGGGTTATGCTAAGCGCCTGAAACGACCAAATACCGTTATACATATTATGGTTAATTTATACAGTGCGTAAGTCCTATGATCATCAACCAGAATTCAAGAAAACAAGTGATCGTGGATTAGGAATGCATATGCCTGAATTGTCTGAATTTTGGCGATATTTGCAACGTTTTGCTGTAGACCACTGGTGAGTCAGCGCGGTCTTGGGGGTTTCCCCCATGAGCGACTGACGTTGGCGCAGCCTCTTTGGAGGAGATACCCGAAGGGTATCGCTTTGCCAAGCAGCGCTTGCATTGGACTGTTCCGAAACTAAGTACCCCAGAACAGTACCAGTCTTGGAGTGACTTGTTACCACTGATGACCTGGCAACTTTGGTTAGCCCATGATATTGTGAGACCAGTGCTGCAGGAGGGTTTCCCACCCCCAGGCGACGGGCGTTCCCGAAGGGTGATTGATAACCCTCTGCTTTGGCAGAAGAAGATGGTAAGACCATTAGAGTATTTCAGGGGTTTTTTATGAGTCAAGTTGTGGTGGTACTAATCAAACAATGGTTGACTAGTGAAGCACAATCGGCTAGTACCGCAAGGCGGAAGTCATGCATTCAAAAGTCAAAAGTCAAAAGTATTATGGAATTGGCTTTTTGGGGATTTTAAATGGTGAACCAGCGCTGCAGGAGGGTTTCCCGACCTAGGCGACTGGTGAACCCGAAGGGTTGCTCTATTTACGCCGACCTGTACTAGTGAGTTAAAAAGGTGAAAAATTGCTTTGAATTAGAGTTTGCTGATAGTGCGGCTGATATGATGATTGTTGCGATAATTCATGCCTGAATTTTACAAGTGATGTTTTATGGGTGAAGTTTATTCCAAGCTCATAGGAATTTTTCAGAATGTTAATGAGTGGCTAAAGTTTGCCGAGGCTAAAAACGGTATTCTGCTTGCTTTTTCTGGGGCTGGTATTACTGCAACCATAACTCTTTTAGCTACAGCACAAAATATTCCAAAATCATTGAGTTTTGGTGTATTGCTAACAACAATTTTACTTTGCATCTGTTCTTTAATATGCTCAGTTTCTTTTCTTCCTAAAAGAAATTTGGAGCGTCTTGTATGGTTGCGAACTAGACCGCCTAAGAACTCAAACTTTGTCAGAAAAGACACAGATAATTTTTATTATTTCGGGCATTTACAGAAATATAGTTCAACCGAACTGTTAGATGCGCTGAACAAGCACTACTTTAAGAATGAAATCACTAAACCTTATACAAAGGAATATGAGGATATCGCCGAACAAATTACTATTAATTCTGAAATTGCCTTTTTAAAATTTCAGGTTTTTATATATGCCATATATATTTTAATTGCTTCAATTTTGGTAATTCCAGTTTCAGTTGTTATAAGTCTGGTTATTTATCGAAAACTATAATTTATTTTATTGTATATCAATCACAAATTATAATAAAAATTATCTTAAATTGATTAGCGTAATTATTCGGAAATAACTAGGATTTGAATGGAATCTAATAATATTACATTAACTGTTATCCAACTCGATTTAGACAAGTCTACAGAATCTACTTCTGTCATTGAAAAAGAACTAGGGGTAGAAGGAACACGACTATTAATCAAAAGTCTAAAAAAAGAATTTGTCGAAAAAGCTTTTGATTTAGTTGCCAATCGTTCTGAATATGACCTGATTCAAGATTTGGGCGGAGATGGTTATCGAATTTTATTTAAAGATGTTAATAATGCTTATCAATTTGTCAAAAAGTTTGCCAAACTTGTTGAAGAACATAATATCAACCCCGATGTTAAAAAGCGAATATTTCGCATTGCTGCAACAACTGGAGAGGTTGATTACGATCAATCTGAATCAGGTGTTAATCTAATAGTTGGACATGTGGTTTTAGCCAAACTTTCACGGCTTGTTACAGCCACTCCAGGCTGGTTTTATATTGATAAAACAACCTTTGATATTCTTCCTGTTGATGTACAACAGGATTTCACGAAGGAATCAGTCAAAGGTAAAAAGCATGAAGATGATTTCGATGCTTGGCGTTGTCAGATTTTTTCTGATACCTCTATACCCACTATTCAACCAGTAACACTACAGGAAATTTATGATTTGTTTAAAAAATTAACTCTATCGGCTCAGATTACCAGGGTCGCGCAATTCATAGGAATGCCAAATGATTTTCGCCCTTCAAATTATGCCAATCTCTATCAAGCGAAAACTGCTATCGTTGATTGGGCAGAGGGAGACGAGGAAGGGGAAGAGTATAGATTAACAAGATTAAACAAACTTAAAGATATTATACTACAGGTTAGTGTGAATAGCTGATTGATTATGCCTCTATAGTCACTGTTAATAATGACGATAATAAAAGAAATTTATGACCTATTTGAACAACTAACTCAACCTGCTCAAATTGAAAGGGTCATGCAATTAATGGAGATGCCGAATGATTGGCGTCCTTCAAAGCATACTAAACTCTATAATGCAAAAACTGAGATTGTAAGTTGGGCAGAAGGAAAGGAGAATGGAGAAGATTATAGATTAGAAAGATTAAAAAATCTCAAAACTAAAATCATATTTGTGATTGGGGAAATAAACTTGCCTTCAAAGCAGCATCGTAAAGAATCTGTTGAGCAGAAATTTGCAGAACTGTTATCTTCCTTAAACTGCGATGAACAGTTGAAAAGTTTTTGTCAAGTGTTAAACTCCCAATCAGGAGGAGTATTTCTCATTCAAGCAATGCATGACGAAATTCAGCGTTGGCTAGTTCAACGCTTGGTTAATTATCAGCCTAGTCTTGCAACTGGAAAACAAATTTATATAAAAACTCAAAAACACAATGTTCGATGGAATTTTGAAGCGTTTTGGACAGAATTTAACTCTGTGTGCAAAAATCCAAGTTGTGATTCTGTAATTCAGGAATTAACTGAGTTATGCAAAACTAAATCTATTGTTATTACCATATATGGTCTTCGTTTACTAAATGAGAACAACAGAAGACAACTGTATAACTTTTGGCTGCGTTTATGGGAACAGTTTCGCCAATTAGAAAAACATTCATTTCTTGTATTATTTCTGGTAGAAGAAAATAATGCTAATTGTAAACTAAGTCCATTTAAATTTATTGAGTCAACTTATGTAGGAGAATATCAGCAAAATATTTTGTTACCACCACTAGACAATATTTCATCAACTCATGTAAGAAGTTGGTTAACAACAGAACAAGTGATTTCACAACTCAAGATTATTTTTCCTAAGAGAAATTTAAATAATATTGTCGAGCATTATCACTTTGAAGAAGAGGAGCCTTTAGCATTGCTTAACGAAATTTGTCAGGAAGTGTTTCAAATTCAAGATGGTATTGCAGCAATCGAACCTTATTGGAAGTTAGCAGGATGATTAAAAAACTAGTGCCAAACGAGAAGTTACTGCAATACGCAGGAGAGCCTCAACCTCCTCAAGCAGGAATTAAAGACTTGAACCAGCGAGTGTATTATCCATATATACCGAGTGAAGATTTAAAAGAGGCGGTTAATTTAGCCATCTCACTTAACCGACCATTACTTTTGGAGGGCGAACCAGGCTGTGGTAAAACTCGTTTAGCCGGAGCAGTTGTCTACGAATTTACCCAAAAATATCTGGGAGGTCAGAAAGATGAAAATGGTGAACAAAAGTGGTGGGATTATTATATCTGGAATATTAAATCTACAACTCGCGCCCGTGATGGGCTGTATACCTATGATGCCGTTGCCAGATTACGAGACGCTCAATTAATGGGAACTGACCCCCAAAGATTAGAAGAATTTTTGGGTAGATATGAGACTAAAAAATTAAAGACTCGATTGCAGAATAAGAAAAATTATCTAGAATTTGGAGCTTTAGGAAAAGCATTACAAGAACATTCTCATCGTCCTATTTTATTAATAGATGAAATTGACAAAGCTGACGGCGATTTCGCTAATGATTTATTACTTGAGTTAGAAGAATTGCGTTTTGAAGTGCCGGAAACTGGAGAGCGATTTCCTACACCTGAGCATAAGCCCATTATTTTTATTACTAGTAATCGGGAAAAGCCATTACCAGAACCTTTCCTTCGTCGCTGTCTTTACTTCTTCGTAGATTTTCCTGATAATAATCGATTGCAGCAAATTATCGAACAACGATTTGGTAAGCAGCTAAACAAAAAGAAACTTATTGAACAAGCTATAAAACGTTTTTATGATATTCGCAAAATGCTAGAAAATCAACCAGGAAGTAGACCACCAGGAACAAGTGAATTTATAGAATTTCTTATTGCCCTCTTAAATAAAGAAGATATTAAAAAAGCATTAGAAGATTTAGAAGAATTATCCGAGCGATTGCCCTTACTAGGAACTCTCCTGAAGACAAAACAGGATCAGGATTTATATTCAGGAAAAAAATAGTTTGACCTGACCATTATGAGCAGTTCTCAGTCCGTCTTAATCGATTCATTATTACTAGATTTGTTCCAAAAGTTGCGAGAAGCTGGAATGACTTTAACACTGGAACAATATGATTTATTACGGCAAGCACTTGCTCAAGGTTATGGTTTAGGGGGATGGCAAGATATCAAGCGAGTCTGTCGGTTATTGTGGGTCAAATCCTGCGCTGGCGATGATGCTAATATTTTTGACCGCACTTTTGACCGCTATATCCAACAGTATCAGAATAAAATGCCCGTGCAGCCCGATAAACCACCTCCAGAACCAACACAAAAAACTCCACCACCAAAACCACCATCAAATCTGCCCCAAATTCCACCCAGAAAAAGAAGTCCTTCAACTCAAAAACCCGGTGAACTGCAAGTTCCAGTTGCTGTTCAAAGTAAACCAGCTTCTTTTACTTTTCAAAATACCAGGAATGATTTTCACGTCACTCCTACTGATTTTCCCATTCAACTGTCAGATGTTCTGGTGAGTTGGCGGTTACTGCGACAAGCAAAGCAGGTTGGATGGGACTATGAATTAGATATCGAAGCCACTCTTTACCAAATAGAACGCGAAGGTATTTTTACTGATGTGGTAATGCGTCCGGTACGGGTGCGACGGACTGAACTTTTATTATTAATAGATGATAGTCCGACAATGATCCCATTTTTTCCTGCCTTTGCGCCTTTTATCCAAGCAGTTGAAGAAGCTCGCATTACCCCCGCCCGGATTTATCGATTTACCAGCTATCCCGACGAATATCTTTATCATTGGCATCGTCCGGCTATTGCACAACCTCTAACTGACATCTTGCCAAAATTGCATCGTCAGCGCACAGTTGCCTTAATTTTAAGTGATGCTGGAGCTGCAACAGCAACTTACAGCCAAGAACGAATAGAAGGAATATCCAAATTTTTGACAGCATTATCACCTTGTATTCGCCAATTAATCTGGCTTAATCCTTTACCGCTTCAACGCTGGGAGCAAACTCCAGCCTGGACAATCGACGCGGTACTCAATGGCAAGATGTTAACTTATGAAAGAGCGAGTCTACTAACAGCAGCACGGGCAATTCCACAGGAGAATATGATTCAGATATGGCAAATGTACTCCCATTTGTAACTCAGCCCAACAACAGAGAGGATTTGACAACTCGCCGCATTCGGGTTTTTGAAGGACGCTACGGAACGAATGCGCTCTTATTGGCTTGCCATGCTGCTTTCCCCCTTACTCTCACTTCAGATTTACTCTACTGTTTGCGTGAAAATTTTTTGCCTGATGTCCCTTGGTATGCTGTTGCTGATGTGCTGCTATCAGGGTTATGCCAACCCGCAGGCTATGATTTGTATGAAATGGAAGCCAAAACCAGAGATGGCTTACTTCGTCGTTTGTGCGAACAGTTTGGGGAAAAGCGACTCAAGGAACTGGCGAATTTTATGTGTGAGTATATTCGCAGTCGCTTGCAGGTTGAAAATAATGACCGTGCTTTGGTATTTGGACAACGCCCAGACTGGACAGCATTAGCATACTTTAGCTCAGATGAAGAAGAAGTAATTAAGGCTATCAAACAAGAGTTACAAAAGTTGACAGCCTCCACAGATGCTAAAGAGCGTATCAGATGGGCAGTATTAGTAGAAAGTTATGCCGACCTGTTATCGGAAAAGGGTTTTGAGCCGTTGTTGTTGCAATGGTCACAGCAGATATTTGATGGCGAACCCATACAGGATGAAGAGGAGAAAGAAATTGCCGCAGCGATGGGAGTTTCGTTGCAAACTTTTGAGTTTGACGTGGCAGCTATAATCCCAGACGATGAAGCTGGGGAAGAGTTGCAAACTTTTGAGTTTGACACAGTAACAGTTGATGCTCGTGGAAAAGTCATTAATAAAGAACGAAAGCAAGCATTTTATTTTGCAGAGTTTCTCGGTGAAACCGCAGGAAAACCATCAGCACTCTTAATAGAGATGGTGGCAATTCCCGGAGGAACTTTTGAAATGGGGTCACCACCAGATGAGCCGGAACGTGATGACAGTGAGAGTCCCCGGCATACAGTCACTGTGCAGCCCTTTTTCTTGGCTAAGTATCCAGTCACTCAAGCGCAGTGGCGATTTGTGGCGCAGTTACCCCAGGTGAACCGGGAGCTAGATCAAGATCCATCTGATTTTAAAGGCGCAAATCGACCAGTAGAGTGTGTTTCTTGGTACGATGCAGTTGAATTTTGCTTGCGTCTATCTCAATATACAGGCAGACCCTACAGCCTCCCTAGTGAAGCGGAATGGGAATATGCTTGTCGCGCTGGAACAACAACACCATTTCATTTTGGCGAAACAATTACGTCGGAATTAGCCAATTATGATGCTACCGAAACTTATGGGCGAGGGTCAAAAGGAATTTATCGAGAAGAAACAACAGAAGTAGGGAGTTTTGGAGTAGCTAACGCTTTTGGGTTATATGATATGCACGGTAACGTGTGGGAATGGTGTCTCGACGATTGGCACGATAACTATGAAGATGCGCCAACAGATGGCAGTCCTTGGTTTGACGATAATGATAATATTTCCCAAAAAAAAGGAGAAGCCGTGCTGCGGGGCGGTTCCTGGATCTTCTATCCTAAGTTCTGCCGTTCCGCGTCCCGCTACGACTTCAATGGGGCGGAGCGCGACGGCATCCACGACGTTATTGGTTTTCGTGTCGCCTGTGGGGTTGGGAGGTCTTTTCAGTAGCCCTTTATACTTTATTTCTTTTGCCCTTTACTCTTGTTTTTTTACCCTTTGTTAGCGGAGCGTTATAAATTTTTTTTCAAATCAAGCCAAGCCTGGAAACAAAATAAACATTAATTGAGCAAGAAAGTTAAGCAAAAGGAATCAAATACAAATAAATGGTAAAAATACTTACTGAACAACAGACAGCGCAATGTTTTCGCGAAGACTTGGGTAATGGAATTACCCTAGAGATGGTGCTGCTGCGGCGTGGCAGTTTTATCATGGGCGCTCCAGAAACGGAAGAAGGTAGCAGCGACTGGGAACGCCCCCAACACGAAGTAACGGTTCCTACTTTTTTTATGAGTAAATATCCTGTCACTCAAGCACAGTGGAGAGCAGTAGCAGCACTACCCCAAGTCAACAGAGAGCTAAAGTCTAACCCATCACGTTTCAAAGGAGATAATCGACCAGTAGAACAAGTTTCCTGGTACGATGCGATTGAGTTTTGCCAGCGCCTCACCTCCCACACAAAAAGACAGTACCGCCTCCCCAGTGAAGCGGAATGGGAATATGCTTGTCGTGCCGGAACTACTACCCCATTCCACTTTGGCGAAACAATTACAACTGATGTCGCCAACTACGACGGTACAGATGACAAAGAAAATAAATGGTCAGGTTCTTATGGCTGGGGACCAAAAGGAATTTCTCGAAAGGAAACAACAGAAGTAGGAAGCTTTGGCGTAGCAAACGCCTTTGGGTTATACGATATGCACGGAAACGTGTGGGAATGGTGTCTGGATGATTGGCACAATAACTATGAAGGAGCGCCAACAGATGGCAGTCCTTGGTTTGACGATAATGATAATATTTCCCAAAAACAAGGAAGAGCCGTGCTGCGGGGCGGTTCCTGGTTCTTCAATCCTAGGTACTGCCGTTCCGCGTCCCGCCACGACAACGGTAGGGCGGAGCGCGACGTCATCGACAGCGATGTTGGTTTTCGTGTCGCCTGTGGGGTTGGGAGGATTCTTTAGTAGCCCTTTATACTTTAGTCCTTTTGCCCTTTACACTTTTTCTTTTTTCTCTTTTCCGCCGTCAGGCGGCTCGATTTTTTTAGCCAAATATGAATCTTTATAAAGAAATAAAAAATAAAAATAATAAATAATTAAAAAATGAAAGAACTATCTGTCATCCAAAAGACTTATGATTGTATCAAATGGTATGTGCCAATTCTGGAGCGATTACCCAAAATTCATAAGTTTAGTTTAGGAGACAGAATAATCAATGGGTTATACGATTTATTAGAGGGATTAATTCAAGCTAAATACGCCAAAAATAAACTTTCTCAATTAGAACCTTTAAATACTCAGTTGGACATTTTACGCTATCAGACACGAATGTTACTTGACTTTCAATTTTTCTCTGTACACCGATATGAATATGCAATTAAACTGATAGATGAAATTGGTACAGAGCTAGGTGGCTGGATTAAAAAACAAAGAGATAGAGAAAGATGAAGCGTTATGGTAGTCTCTACCCTCAAATTATTGAATTTGAAAACCTACTTTTATCAACTCGTCAGGCACAAAGAGGTAAACGATTTCGGGACAATGTTTTAGATTTTAACTATCATCTCGAAACCGAATTAATTAAATTACAAGAAGAACTAACAAATAAAACTTATCAGCCTGGAAGTTACCGAACATTTCACCTCACAAATCCCAAAAGTCGCCTCATCTCAGCCGCACCCTATCGAGATAGAGTTGTTCATCATGCGCTGTGCAACATCATTGTGCCAATTTTCGAGAAAACATTCATCCACGACTCTTACGCTAACCGACTTGGTTTTGGAACCCATCGAGCCTTAAGAAAATTTACTCACTTTGCCCGTAACAGTCGCTATGTACTTCAGTGCGATATCAAAAAATACTTTCCTAGTATTGACCATATAATATTAAAACAATTACTGCGCCGCAAAATAAAATGCCATGATACGTTGTGGTTAATTGATACCATTATAAACAATAGTAACGAGCAAGAAACAGTAATTGATTATTTTCCTGGAGATGATTTACTCACTCCTGTAACTCGGAGACGAGGTTTGCCAATAGGTAATTTAACCAGTCAATTTTTTGCGAATATTTTTTTAAATGGCTTTGACCATTTTGTGAAAGAGCAGCTAAAAGTTAGCAAATATGTGCGCTATGTCGATGATTTTGCCTTGTTCTCGGATGACTGGCAATTTTTAGCCGCAGCACGATTAGCTATAGAAGAATATTTAGCGCAATTGAGGTTGCAAATTCATCCAATTAAAAGCCAATTATTTGAAACAAAAATAGGTGCAAGTTTTTTAGGATTTAGAATCTTTCCAGATAGAATTCGGGTGCGAAATAGTAATTTACATCAAGCAAGGCGGAGACTCAAACGCTTGCAAACAGACTATGCTCAGGGTATAATTGACCGGGAAAAAGTGAATCAATCGATACAAAGTTGGTTTGCTCATTTAGAGCATGGAGACACTTGGCAGCTGCGCCAACAGATATTTACTTTTCTCGCTTGGTCGAGAGAGTAGAGAAGGGATAGGCGAACCCGACTGCGGGGCGGTTCCTGGATCAACAATCCTAAAAACTGCCGTTCCGCGTCCCGCAACAACAACAATAGGGCGGAGCGCGACAACATCAACAACAATATTGGTTTTCGTGTCGCCTGTGGGGTTGGGAGGTCTCTTCACCGCGAGAGTCGGCAGGTGGGAATCTGTCGAGGGTGCAACCGAAGAGTCCAGCCTGTTCCTGCGATGCTGGTGACAGTATCCGAAAATCAGCTGAGTTGGGTAGCTTGGTAGGTGAAAACCGAACAGTTGCTCAACTCTACAAACAGATTGCTGTGCTGACGGTGTTACGCTGTACATCCCTGAACAAACAGGGCATACGCGATAGCAATCCCCTCACTACTAAGAGCAAGGGAAAAGGAGCCGTCCCTCAAAGCCCGGATCATAATGTTCCGATCGCCGTAAGTCCTGCGGAGGCTTGTGCCAACGCGTTGCGTTCCGCAGGAAAGGCGGCTCCTCCGGAGCATCGCTGCACCAATTCCAATCTGTCGGGTGACCCTAGTAACCAAGGCAACCTTACCCGACAAAGCATAATCTATCAGGTGAGAGCGAGAGGGTGAGAACCCCCGAAGATGTAGTTTGACGTACGAAGGAAAACTACATCTGTGCTTTTAGCCGGGGGATGAAACCCGATTCGTAGGACTTCAGTCCTAAGTTTCTCTACTTTCCGCGTTGATTCTCAATATACTTTTTAACTACCTCAGTGCTGACTTGACCTGTTGACGCTACAAAATAGGTCGGTGTCCATAAAGCAGGTAGTTTTTTTAATTCGGGGAATTCCTTCCTCAAGTGGTGAGATGCCCTTCCTTTGACCCACATAGCAATTTTGGCTGGGGCTTCATCTGTTGGAGCGTTGATGAACATATGCACGTGGTCTGGCTGGATTTCCAGGGCAATCAACCGCCAGTTATGCTCTTGTACCAATTCAAATATGATTTCCTGCAATCTTTGAGCCACTTTGCTGACTAACACGGGTCTTCGTCGTTTCGGTACAAACACAAAGTGGTAATTGACGCTGGAAACAGAGTTTTCGGTACGTCTGTACTCGTGATCTTCTTTAGAAAGGCTTGCCATTATCCGGAACTTTGTTGATATATTGTATAGTAACTACTATAATTAACAACAAAAACTGATGACAAGATGTACCGAGCAATACCAGTTAAAGCAAAGTTTACGGATGTTGAGCTAGCGTTTTGGGTTAACCAGTGTGAACACGCCAACAGTCTGACAAATTCAGCAATCTACCATACTCGTCAAAGCCATTACAGCAAGTTAGAGCAACAAGGTGACGCATTCACGCTCTACTGGCGTGGTGATGAATTACGCTATGGCTGGAAGACATATAAGTGTGATACTACTTACCCAGGACTAGACAAAGCCCTTAAAGACAGTCCTCACTACAAGGCAATGGCAGCCCAGTCTGCACAACAGACTTTAAAGACGGTAGGTGAGTCAATTGTTGGTTACAACGGTTTGGTGCAAAAGTACTACAAAGGTGAGGTTGATAAACCTTCATTGCCAAAGTACAGAAAGCGTGGTGGGCTTGCGGCTGTGACGTTTCCAAGACAAGCGCTTAACTACAAAGATGGCTGCTTTTACCCGTCAATTAGCCGTGACACAAAACCTCACCTACTGACCGAGATTAAGCTGCAACTACCTGATTTCATTGACTCGGACTGGGTGCGAGAAGTCACGGTACGTCCTCGGCTCGGAGAAATGTGGATTGACTGGGTGATTGACGACGGCAAAGAGCCAGTTGACAACAACCCAAACCTTGACTATACCCACGCATGGTCATTTGACCACGGTGGAACCAACTGGCTTACAGGTGTCTCGACTCATGGCAAAAGCTTGATTATCGACGGTCGCAAGCTAAAAAACATCAACCAGGGTTACTGCCGCCTAGTCGCCAAGTACAAACAAGGGAAATCTGAATTTTACTGGGACTCCAACCTTGACCGGGTACAGTGCAAACGAAACAACCAGATGCGTGACGCCGTAAACAAAGCAGCACGATTCATCGTAAATCAATGCTTAAATGACCGAGTTGGAAATATTATTGTCGGTTGGAATGAAGGTCAAAAAAGCGGTTCCAACATGGGAAAACGCAACAACCAAAACTTTGTTGTCATCCCCACAGGACGGCTAATTGAGCGGCTTAAACAACTCTGTAAAGAGTATGGAATTGTCTTGACAGTTACGGAAGAAGCGTACACGTCAAAAGCGTCATTTCTTGACGGTGATTCTTTACCTAAACACGGTGAAAAACCCGTGGGGTGGAAACCATCGGGTGATAGGGTGAAGCGCGGACTGTACCGGAGTCGTGATGGTCATCTCATCAATGCAGATTGCAATGGGAGCGCCAACATCATGAGAAAAGTAGCCACACAGCTAGGTTTAAACCTAGTCGAGGTGGGTAGGGCATCTTTGACAGTGCCACAACGATTTGATTTGTTTACGCGATTAAACAGATCATATCGTAAACGTTGCGCAGGGGCGCTTCTAGCCCCCGTAGCAACATCAGTTTAGAATCCCCTTACTTCTAGTGAGGGGAGATGTCAACATTGCTACCAAACCGTACAAAATAACTTTTTAGTCATTTGTCATGGCTAATCTGGTATATCAAATAATACTGTCGTCATATATTGTTCTGCCCAATCTGGACCAAAAGCTTTTTCCAGTACGCGGCGGGTTTTGTCGTTTTGCTGCTGTTTAGTACAGTAGTTGCGTTGTCCGGCTAAATTTTGCACCACCTGTTGAGATGGAACTGGTTGAGAGATGCTAGCTTGCGTACAATGTATTTCTAAAAATTCCCGTGTGCGAGAGAGAAATAGACTTTCTTCTTCAGGGGAACCGGGACGCACGAAAATGCAAAATTCTGAAAAAATGTTTCCCCACTCAGGTAATTCTCGCGGTTGGGAAAAGTTTAACTGAGGTAGTGCCGCCAGTGCAGAAGTATATGATTCTGGTAGAGTGTGTTGGGAGTTGACTGGAGAAAGGTCTGCGATCGCCGCACTAATTTGACCTCTCCCTCCCACTAAATCGCAACCAAACATTGGTATGTCATATTCTGGACGGGGAAACATCACGCAGTGCAAGATATCCAGCATATTTCCCACCTTTGCCAGTTCTAGATGCATTTTGCGGAACTGGGGTGTTTGATAACAGCGGTTTTCAATCGTCAGTTTCTCGCCCTCTAGCCGACCTTCCACATACCCAAACTCACCAGGCAAATGATAGGGCGATAAGTCTAAATGCTTTTGCCATGTTGCTTCTATACAATCTGCTAGTTGACGAATCAGCGGATGTTGTTGCTCGCGCAGCGACGGTAAAGGAGTTGTTGTCATACCTTATGGGATTTATAACCGGGGAATTTGATTCAGTTACCAGTCTACCCCCCACAAAGTCTCACCCGAGCTAGCTTGCAACACAACCAAACACTTGCAACGACAAACGTAAAGTTATAAAACAGTCGCTTTCCAAAAGTATGATTAATTTTGTAGTCTTAGTTACAGAAATAATTTTGTATTAGCCCATTAGTCAAGGCTAGGTAGAGCCATGAAACTAGATTCAAGTAAACCAGATTGTGCTACACGCCTTGCATGGCACAATCTGGATTGGTCAAGCAAGTCTGACCTCAAATCACTCCAGGATTTCCAACCTAATAGTTGGGTAAAGCTCTCAGAACTTCCCAACCCCTACAGCTTTGATGAAGCACTACTACTGTGTCAGGTTTCTCGTGACGAGTGGTTAACCTGGATTCCAGATCATGGCGAAGCACAACTGCATATTAGCCAGTTTTTTGCTAACTAGTGCAATTCCTTAGGAGGCAGAAGTCAGAAGGTGAGCGACTGCGGTGGAAGGATTCCCCGACATAAAGCAAGTGGGATAAGCACAAAGTATGCCGCAGGCATACGCGTAGCGTGTCCGTGCCTTCTAGATCCAAGCTTACGCTAACGCCGCAAGCGTGCCGTAGGCATAGGACATACCCGAAGGGCAGAAGGAAAAAAAGCTTGTGCACTAAGCTTTTTCAACTGGATATTTATTTCCACCACGCTCCCGTTGCGGGTGAAACGTGGGGCTTGCGACGTTCTTTGCTAATGTCTGTTTGCGTTTCAGAAGTAAGCCTGTAGATAAGGCTCCGAAAGCTAATATACCAAAGATACTTGTATGTTCGGGGACAGATTGTGTTATGGCAGACTTATTATCTTTGAAACCACGGAATTCGCCAAACTCGTAGGATTCTAATCTGTAGCTAAACAAACCATCTGAATCGCCGATAAGTTGCAAAGGTGCTGAGAATGTTAGGACAGTACCATTAAGAGTGTATGGCACCGAACCACGAAGCGAACCCCACCCTCCTGAATTTGGTTCATCTGAACCGATGGGAAAGACATTACGAACTCGAATGTCACCAGCAACGTGAATTTCTTCTCCGCGAACAATTGTCTCAAGTTGACTATAGTATGGAGAGCCTCTAAAAACGGGTAACTCACCATCTGCCTCAATAAAGTACTGAAACGAGTCGGCTTGGCGATTATAGGCATCAAGTAAGAAAAAGTTTGGAACTTCATTAAAATCTATTGTGAACAATACTTGCTGAGTATTAGGATTGACAACGGCTGACTCTGAGTTCACTACTAATGCTGCTTGTGCTGTTCCAACTGTTTCCAAAGCAGTAAATGCAGCTATAACGATAGACAACTTTTTCAAAAATGCCATATAATTACTTACTCATTTATTTAATGACATCAAAAGGTGCTGTTGCACGTAGTTTAATTTGCCGTGAACAATAGATACACCCATTGTGCAACAAATCATGAGGTGGGATATGCCAGTATTGTGAGAATCGCCTTGGTATCAGGAAATTCTCACTGAAGATGAGCAAAGATGACTTGATTATGTTTCAAAAAGCACCTGTAAGCCCATTCTCCCTCCTACTCCCACTTCACGCTGCTGGTTGAGGTTCTTTTTCTTGTGCTAGTGCGATTGGATCAACTGATTCTAGTTCACCGTGCTTAAGAGTCCAACAACGGTCGGCGATCGCTAACAAATCTCCTGCATCGTGTGTCACAACCAGCAGCGTCCAATCTTTTTTCAGTTTCGCCAATAAAGTTACCAGTTGCTGACGCATTGACCAATCTAATCCAGCTGTGGGTTCATCCAATAATAATAGATGTGGCTGGCGAATCAACTGCACTGCTAAAGCTAAACGCCGCTGCTGACCTCCACTCAAAGCGTGGGGTGGTGTGCTAAGCGATAAATGCTCTAATCCTACTTCTGTTAGTGCTTGCCTCACTCGCTCTATTCCTAACTCTGGATGTCCCAAGCGCAATTCTTCTAAAATAGTACCGCCGCAAAAATGCCTCTCGGGAAATTGAAAGACCAAGCCAGCCAATTGTTGCACCTGTTCGGCTATCAGTTCTTGTTCGCGCCAGAAGACTGAACCTGATGTTGGTTCAGCAAGTCCAGACAAAATTTCGAGTAACGTACTTTTGCCAGAACCACTGGGTCCGATAATCAGACCAAGTTGTTTGGATTCTAATTCCAGGTTGATTGATTTAAGAATAGCTGTCGGGCAAGCCGTAGGGTGATAAGTTAGATTTCTAAGATAGAGCATTTGTTGAGTTTACCAAAAAGTCAGCAACTTATTTAATTAACTACACTGCAAGCAACTGCAAAGTTCCGAAAAATTTTTCGCGCATTCGATCCGCCAGCAACGTCTATTTTGCAGTAAGAAACATCCTGCTTCTCTTTATTGTGGCAAAATTACTCTTGAACAATAGCTACAACAAGTATGGGAACCTAGAAAACTTACCAAAGTCATATAATATAAAAAAAATTGCCTCAAACAGATCTACCTTAAAGCGAATAATCTTTAGAATTATAAGTAAAATATAAAACTTTTTTAAAGGTAAATATGCTGAAGTCAAAAATGACTGTACGGTTCCCAGTTCTGCAAACTATTGTGCCTGCAAAACTTTACCGCCTAGTCACGGTAGCTTTTGCAGCTACCTTGGCACTCAATGTTTGGGCAAACCCGTCTTGGGCAGCAGACCCGTTTCGGACTAAAGAGCCTCGTAACATTGGCAACAAAACAGAGGCAGCATTCAAAGCCATTTTCCAACAAGGAGACTATCAAAGTGCAGATCGTTACCTACAAGAAGCATTATCTGCAGAGCCAAAAGAACCTTTAGCATATGCTATGAAAGCATCCTTAGCATATACGAATAAGGATTTGGCTACATTAGACACTTACAGCAAGAAAACTTTAGAAACCGCACAAAATTTGATTTCCAGTGACCCTTTGCGCGGAAATTTGTATGCTGCTGTTGGTCTGTTTTTAGAGGGAGCAGTGATTCTACAGCGTGAAGGTACAGTCAGCGGTGCGCCGCAAGCCTTAAGCAGGCTGCGGGTAGTCTATGACCATTTGGACAAAGCCGAAGCAGTTTCACCTAACGATCCAGAACTAAATTTACTCAAGGGATACATGGATTTAATGCTTTCGGTGAATTTGCCTTTTGCGAACCCAGAACAGGCAATTCAAAAGCTAGAAAAAAATGCTAGTCCCCAGTATCTAGTTGACCGGGGTATCGCCCTTGCCTACCGGGATTTAAAACAGTACTCTCAGGCGCTAGAGTATGCCAATCGTGCCTTGAAAGCGACACCCGATAACCCAGAGTCGTATTATCTTAAAGCTCAAATCCTTCGGGAACAAGCCAGAAAAGAGAAAAACTCGCAACTGATGCAAGAAGCAGTTGGTAATTTTGACAAAGCCCTAAGTAAGAAGTCTCAACTCCCAAGCGATTTGACAAAACAAATTGAGCGCGAACGGCGGAGGGCGGCGGAAAGCTTGAGTAATCCTGCTAAGTAGGAGTAAGGGAGTGAGGGAGTGAGGGAGGGAGATGGGAAAATATTTTCTCCCTGTGCTTCCTCTACTTCCCCTACTTTCTTCACCTTTATTTAGGGGAAGCCGCACTCTTGTGACTATGAACTCTTCTACAATGAGCTTTGAGAAAGACTGATTTAGACTAGATATCTTAGGAAAATGCAGATACAGTTTCGTGAAATTAATCCTTTTGATTTGTGGATTTGGTTGGAGTTCAGCACAATTCCTTCTGAACAAGAAAAAAAGTATGTAGAAGAGGTTTTCAATTCCTGGTTTTATCTGGGCAAGTTGGGTGCGTTTAATGCAGAAAATCTCCAGGTACAGGAAACTGGATTAGACCTCAGCTATATGGATTACGACCCCGAAGGGTATGACAAAAGTTTGCTGGCGCTGATGCACAATATGGGTCAGTTTGAGTATGAGGGGACATGGGCGCGTTGCTGGTTTGACTTGGGAACTTCTGACGCGATCGCCCTCGATATTCTCATTAACGCCCTCAAGCAGCTCAACCAGGAATACGTCACTATTGAGCAATTGTACATCGGCGGCGAAAATGAAGATTGGTCCGTCGAGGATAGTGAAAATGGTCGTTCTTCGTTTATTTACGATAACTAGCAACACAAATGCATAAACCAGGGGAAATTCGTGTCCTAGCATTGGGGCTGATTCGGGATGGTAAGTACGCAAAGCGTACGCTACGCGAACGAATCTTCGTTTCTCAAGGCTACGATCCAGTCAAGCAACAAACTTTTTACCGTGCAATGGGCGGTGGAGTGGACTTTGGTGAAACAAGTTTAGAAGCACTCAAACGCGAATTCCAAGAAGAAATCCAAGCAGACTTAACAAATATTCGCTACTTAGGCTGTTTGGAAAACATATTTACTTTCAACGGTCAATCAGGTCACGAAATTATTCAACTTTTTGAAAGTGACTTTGTTGACCCCAAATTTTATCAACTTGACAAGTTAGATTTTTCTGAAGGTGAGCGGCAGAAAACTGCTCTGTGGGTAGATGTTAACCGTTTCAAATCTGGAGAATTAAGGTTAGTGCCAGAGCAGTTTTTGGATTATTGGTAAGAGCTAATTTTTGTCAAAGATAAACAGAGAATCTCACGGTTCATTTAGGACTGGTATAGTTACAGCACTGTTATCGCAAATAATTAGTAAAGCGCTTTTACAGCGCTTTACACATCATTATACCACAAATCGTAGCGTGGGGATTGCCCGTAAAAGCCTATCTGACGCACATTTGAGATATTGGTGAGCAATCCCCACCTTACAGAAAACCGCTGTAACTGGGTCTTTTGGTTTGCGCGCTCAGCTATAAGCAAAGGGGTTCATCTATCTAAAAAGTGCATAAGTTTATTTTGCCTACACTTGTATAAAATACAAGAGGGAAGCTTTGAAGCAATTCCCCTCAATTAATAAGTCAAACAAGAAAGAGAAATTCGGATGAAACTATCAACAATGTGGATAGCAGGTATTAGTTTACTTATTGGCGCTTCTGCTTTGGGAATCGCTGCACTTTCTCAAGTTAACTCAAAAGCTCTTGCTACTGCACCAAATATTCCACCAACGTTGACTAAACTTGGCGACAAATCTTATCTACTAACTTGGACAGATGATTCTGCCGTATATGTCGCTTGCTATCCCACAGTTAAACCCATAATGAAACCTGCACCAATTCAGCAAACACCAAATAGATATGTCATTACCTGTAAAAATAAATAGGTTGTGAACACATCAAATCAATTCCCTCAAAACTTGGAACGGAAAGAATATTCAGTTGCTTTAGATAATAAACACCCAACAAGTCGAGAGCGAAAACTGCATCAGTTAATTTCAGTGATACCTATAGGAATCCGGTTTGATTTAAAAAAAAATACAAGGGTGTGTTAGCGCGAGAGTACGGCACCAAACCCTTGATAATGGTGCGTTACGGATTTCATCCTAACGCACCCTACAATACCTAATTTTGTTCAAAAATCAAATAGTAGTTCTATATATAAACTTGAAGGTTTCGACAGCGGCAAACTTGTTCTGTAACGAACCAACAGTCCAGTCTTAAGCCATTCAAGAGGTTTTGAATATGAAACTTTACTATCGCGACGTTAGCTACGAGTACGACTCAACAAAGGTTGGAAGCAGAAAAATAGGACAGGCATTCAAGCAAGTTCGTGAATTTGAACCAGCTTATAACCTGATTTACCTGGTAAACCTATCAAAATATGAAAATCGCTCTTTCAACCACTCCCTTCGATTTCAAAAATAGACGCAGGTTAGTCATCGCAGAAATGTTGGTAAAGTCTGAAGATAACCCTAAATAGCTGTCATTGAAATCAAACGGTAGTTCACTCTTTAATAATCTATGAATCAACAATCCGTGACTTGCCGTCTATTGGACTTAACCTGTCCGCGCTTGCTTTTATGGTCAAGGCGTTTTTGCTGAGAACTGCGAGTCGGTTTTGTGGGTTTGCGTTTTCTTTTCAGTACAACTACGCTTTTAATAAGTTCTTCAAGTCGTTTTAACGCTTCCTCTCGGTTCTGCTCTTGGCTTCGATGCTCCTGAGCCTTGATTACGACGACTCCCTCCTGGGTGATGCGTCGGTCGTTCAACTTCAAAAGCTGTTCTTTATAAAAATCGGGTAATGATGAAGCCCCAATATCGAAGCGCAAGTGGATAGCGGTAGAAACTTTGTTGACGTTTTGACCTCCTGCTCCTTGAGAACGAATTGCACTAATTTCAATATCGCTGTTTGGGATGATGATTTTGTTGGAAATTTGTAGCATTACTCACAAGTTTTTTGATTTTAGTCTTCATCAATAAAGTAATTGATTATGTGCTGCGCTAGTAAATCATATTGCTCATCCATTCGTTTCATTAACTGTTTTTGATACAATGACCATGATGGGAATATAGTTGGGGTTTGGCTTGATAGATATTTCAGTGGAACATTTAATTTTTGAATCTCCGAAGCCATAACATTCAAATCTTCAATTTTTACAACTGGCTCCAGACTTATAAAATTAGGCACACATTGATGAGCAGATATCGCTTCTAATTTTGGAAATAATACGTTTTTAATAGTTGCTTTAATTTTGTCTAAGTGAACTTGGTCTGCCCCTATTTCTTTACGTTCGCCAGTGCTAGTGTATTTTTTAGTGTCAAATCCATTAAAAATCCATCCACCAAACTTTGGTTTACCTTTTAATGGAATAAGTTTGTCATATCTATTTGAAACTTCATAGCGTCGTTTACCTTGGTTCCAATCATCAATAAAAGTTGGTAAAACTTCACCAATCAGACTTACACAGTATGCAGAAAAAGAATCTGGGGTACAAGGAACTAAGAAATAATCTGAACAGTATAAAGCAGAACGGACAAGCGTATTAAATGATGGAGGCAAATCAATTAATACATAGTCATAAACTTTATTGCCTTTTTTTAAATTCTCTACTAACAAATAAGGAATAAGAAATCGATATAAACTAGTACCTTGTACAACGTCTGTACCAACAGTGAGTGTGTCAGCAAAACTATTCAACCAAAAATCACCTGGAACTACATCTATAATGGCTTGACCATAGATAGTAGTAATTTGATTGTTGATGATATTTTTTTGATATTTTGGTTGAGTAAGATAAACTTCAGCATTCTGTGTAGGTTGAAGAGAGGGTTGAGCAAAAGCCCTGATTGTTCTTCCGTATTGATAATCTTCTGTTCTTTCCAAGTAATCAGCAAATTCATCATATCCAATCGTTGCAATAGAAAGATTGCACTGCGGATCGAAGTCAATCAATAAAACTTTTTTACCTACTGCTGCTAGTGATGCACTCAAGTTAAAAATAGTAGTTGTTTTACCTACGCCACCTTTGTTATTAAATAAAGAAATTATTTTAGTCATAGATATAGAAAATTTTGAACAGTGTAATTGTAGCTAACATAATGCTAAGTATGTATAAAAAGTTATCTTCTTTTAAAAAAGACTTATTTGAATCGCACTTAACAAGCTTTATCAGCAGTTTTGTGGAAGCAGCTTTCCTTCGTCGCTTTTTGTTCCACTGCTACAAAAACGCCGACACCGCCTTAGGTATGACACTCAGGACTTTAGACGCCAATAGCTAGAGCATCAATTTTATGTATGAAAGTGACTGGCTTTTTACCCTCAACCTGCGACACAACACGCGCGATCGCACAACTCGATTCATACCCCAAGTCTTTGAGTGCAGCCAAACAGCTACTAGCTTGTGACTCTGGAATAGAAGCTAAGAGTCCACCAGCGGTTTGTGGATCGAATAACAAAGGATAATGCGCATGACTCTCAACTTGCTCCAAGTTATCAATATAACGTGATGCTCGCAGATTTTCTGGATGGAGCGAGCTAAAAATCCCTTTTTCTGTTGTCTGGCTTGCTCCTGCCAAAACTGGGATAGCTTCTAGCTGTAACTCAATCGCCACATTGGAAGCTAACACCATCTCCATTAAGTGTCCCAGCAATCCAAAACCTGTGACATCAGTGCAAGCAGTTGCCCCATGTTCCAATAAACACGCAGCAGCAGCTTGATTTGACAGTAGCATCGACTCTACAGCATCATCAATCCAATAACCTTTAGCCTGGCGGCGCATATCAGCAGCAAAGAGTGTCCCTGTTCCGAGTGCTTTGGTCAAAATCAGCACTTGTCCTGGTTGCATTCCGCTTTTGCGTAATAGTTTGTCAGGATAAGCTAAACCGTTGCAAGATAACCCAAATCCCAGTTCTGCGCCTTCGGTAGTGTGTCCGCCAATCAGAGGTGCTTGAGATTGGTTGAGTACTTTCACCGCACCTGATAATAACTGATAAAGAGTTTCTTCGACTTTAGCTGCTTGGGCGTAGGGAATCGTGGCGATCGCCAAACTACTTTGAGGAATAGCCCCCATTGCAAAAATATCACTCAAGCAATGATTAGCGCTAATTTGTCCAAAGATATATGGGTCATTGATCAAAGAACGAAAATAATCAATAGTATGTACCATCAACTGTCCTGTTGGGACTTGCACCACCGCCGCGTCATCTGGTGCATCCAAACCAATGACGATATCTGTTCTTTCTTCTCCACTCGGTTGTTCTGATTTGATACGGGACAAAACTCTCTCTAGAACTGTACTACCCACCTTTGAACCACATCCAGCACAACGCATCACCAGGGATTCGGTATTGGCGATTGGCGATTGGAGATTGGGAAAATTCTTCCCCCAGTTTCTAGTCCCCATTTCTGGCAAATTATTGAAGCGTTCCATAAAAGAGCGGTCAATCCAGTCTTTCGAGCGCCATAGGAGTTTGTTAGGTGGTAAGGTAAACGAACCACGTGTAGCGATCGCGCGTCCATCTCCTGTACCAATTAAACTTAAATATTGTTTCTGTGGTTTATACGGTTTGAGGGGCTTTCCTAACAAAACTCGCTGCAAATTCTCAAACAAAGGCTTACCTTGTCTTACAGCAAACACTCCAGCTTTGGGACGAGGATGATTTATCATTGTGGCAATATCACCAGCAGCAAAGATGTGCGGGTGAGATAGAGATTGCAATGTATCCTCAACCAAAATAAAACCTTGCTCATCAGTCGCGAGTCCCGCTGATTTTAACCACTGGGGTGCTGATGCTTGTGTCACCCAGAAAATTGAATTGCACTCAACTGTCAACCCAGATTCACATACCACTGTATGCGGTTTGACTTGACACACACTTTCCCCAAGATGCAACTCAACACCCTGCTGAAGCAAAACTTGCTTAACTAAACCTCGCACCGACTTGTGATAATGAGGCATCAGTTCCGCTTCGCGCTGGAATAGATGAATTTCCAAAGCTTTTGTCTTGTTTCCAACCTCACTCAAGGCACCAGATAAAATCCGATGTAAATGAGCTTGCATTGACAACGCCAATTCTACGCCGCCTGCACCTCCACCCACAATTGCAATTTTCATGGCTTCTTGAGAGACGCGCCACCTCTCGTCTCTACAAATTTGATCCCAGTATTGTAGCAATTTAGATACAGGCTTAGCCGCAATTGTATATTCTGCTGCACCTGGTACAGATATTATGGCGGGAGTGCTACCAATATCAATTGACAGCACATCGAAAGCTACCGCAGGACGGTTAGCACAAAGAACTTTGTTGTTCTCCAAATCAAGACCAACAACTCGGTCAATATACAACTGCGCTTGAGCAAAATTCGCTAAGCGTCGTAAGTCAATATGGCATTCGTCATGACTGTAAAATCCGGCAATGTGTCCTGGTAGCATTCCAGAGTACGGTGTATCCGAACTTTCGGTAATCAACGTTAAACGCACTCCGGGTATTGGTTTCATGCCAAACATTCTTAGCACAATGGCATGGCTGTGACCGCCACCAATCAGCACTAAATCTCTAACAATCGGCTGTAAATTTTCCTGCATCTTTTGCGGTGAGGCAAATGCTTACGCTGTTTCTGCTATCAGGGTTCGGGCTACTAACTGTAACTCGATTTCTGTACACATCTATACAAAGAAAGGTAATTTTGTATAGATGTGTATCGGTGACATATTCTGTCAGCCTTATTGCTAAGTAACGTTTGCCGAACCTAAGAGGTTCCGCTTCGCTAACGTCAATGTTCAAATGGCTTGTTAAGAAGGCGGCACTAGAGCTATAAACCTGTTTACTCATTACTTAACCGCCTTCGACAGAGCCTGATGGCTCACGGTACTATCAAGGTGTCATGACCAAATGAACGTAGTCAGTTAAGACTTAGACTGCACGCTCCGACTTGTCCACAAATGACTATTTCTGTCTAGCTTTGGGTAGGTTTTTCGGAGCGGTTACTATGTGTAACAGTGTCAGCAAATCATTTATTTTCTTAACTATTATATCGCTTAAGTGTTTTGCAATTTTTTATTCTATCTAACAATGCCAGTTTTGACATCATTAATCATACAAGTTACACAATATATTTTTTCTGTTTTGTTGGGTTTAATTATCTGTGTATAGAAATCGCTAGCAAATCGTAAGATCCTCCAAACTCTCTTTAGTCTGTGTTATGTAGGATTTTAAAAAAAAGTCAAGTTCACAAACCAAACAAAACCGCTATATTTATCAAATCTTTATAATTTGAATTTTCTGTAAAAACCGTATATGGTAGGTCAAGTATTAACTATTACTGTCTAATATTAAGGATATTAGCTGTAGTTATTTATTGATGTCCCAGAGAATTAGAAAAATTATTTTAAGAAATCAAATAAAAAAAAGTTTCCTTAGAGGGTTGCGTCATTTCTCAAAATCAATCAAGATAATTACTTTAAATAAAATAGAGGGATGGTAGTCAGACAACTGTTTGATGAAAAGATGGAACCTTCTCAGGGTGCACTTGATTTTGTAGAACAATTCGCAATGGAAATTGTTGCTAATTTTTGCGATTCTCCTTTGATGCCTTAAAGGAGATACAAAGCAATATAGCGGGCAAAAATTTCCTTGAGACAAACGATTTGAAAAAGACAATGTCAGGGCGCAAACTTTAATGATGGCAACCAACAATAAACAATTCTCTACCAAGCTACCCTATTTGCAACAGAGTTTTATGGTACTAGGATGTATCAAAAATAATTCAGATAAGTCAGTGTCTATGGGACGCATACCAAAGGCTCTCAACACTTGGAATCACAAGAAATATCATCAAATATGGGTGATATCTGGTGAAAGGCAAGCTTTTTGTCTAAGAGCAAATTCTCAAATGGGCAATGCAAAGCAACAGCAGCATCTACCGAGCTTTCGGCAGATATTGAAATTTTGAGACAAATGCTATACTCTTTTTTCAAATAATCTACGTAAATAATCGGTGTTTTGAGGGACACAACAATTATGTCTGCTAGGAAGACAGACGTACTAAAAAATTGGTTGATAGTAATAACAGCGATGTTTACTTTATCACCAACGGTGATTTTCTTAACATTTTCCCAAAGCTCGGGGTTGTCAAACCAAGAAAAAATAGAAAATAGAACTCAAGCATTATCAACGACTGCGACCCTTTTTTTGGGATTAGCAGTGATGATTCATGCATATGTGGCAGCGAAAGGAGTGGAAGCTAGTCAAAAAAGGGCGATCGCAGCTGAAAAAAGCAATGAGATTGAAACGAAGAATGCCCTCCTAGGTCAAGAACAGCTAGTTGCAGAACGCTTTATGACAGCAATTACCCAGCTTGGACATGAAAGTGTTGCAACACGCACAGGTGCAATTTACGCCTTAGAAAGAGTTGCCCAAGATTGTCCCAAAGAATACTGGACAATCATGGAAATTCTGACAGCTTTTGTGCGAGAAAATGCTGCTAGTCAATCGCAAGAGGAGGAAACACAACAAACACCAGCAAGAATTCGTACAGATATTCAAGCAGCTTTGAGCGTCATCGCTAGACGCGATGCCGAAAAAGAACAGCCAAATCAGAGAATTGATTTACGGTATGCCAACATGAGGGGAGCAGACCTGCATAAAGCAAACCTGCAACAAGCAGACTTACGGGGAGCTGACCTGTGTCAAGCAGACCTACGAGAAGCCGACTTGAGTGAGGCAGATTTGGAGGGTGCTCAACTGTGTGGGTCAATTCTGTATGAAGCCAACTTGCAATCAACCAATTTACCAGATGCAAACCTCTGTGGGGCAAACCTCAATCGGGCTTGGGTGTGTGGGGCAAACTTGCGTGCAGCAAATCTTACAGGAGCAAGTCTGCGTGGAGCTAATCTACAGGGAGCTAACTTATATAAAGCCAATTTGGCTGGGTCTAATTTCAAAGTTGCTAACTTACAAGGGGCAAAGCTGTTTTTAGCTAATTTGCAAGGAGCAAAGCTGGGTAAAGCCAACCTTCAGGACACAGGTTTGATAGGAGCCAATTTGCAACAAGCAAACCTCAATGGAGCGAACCTGCAAGGTGCAAACCTTAATGCAGCTAAACTACAACACACAGAGGTGTTTTTTGCCAACTTTTCTGAAGCAAGCCTCAGAGAAGCTGACCTTGGTGGAGCAAATCTGATGGGTACCAATCTACAAATGGCAATTCTCGACCAAGCAAACCTCTGTGGCGCAAATCTCATGGGAGCCAATCTCAGTGCAACCAAGATGAGTGATGTCAAACTCGAAGGAGCAATCCTGACAGGAGCGAAAAACTTGGAACCCCATCAGATTACACTGGCACTAGGTGATGTCACAACTCGCTTACCAGATGATGTGGAACTCCCAACTCATTGGTCGCGAATTGGTTAAGGACGAGCAAATTAGAAGCGCAATTATCTATCACAAAATTTTTTTGCATATTATATGCAAACAGGGTGCTTCCCTCAATAACATGACATTTAAGATAAAATTTTAAACCGCTGAACTGACTCAGGTCATTCGTGTCTAGCTACTTAAACTAATGAAACGAAATTGTAACTCTTCTGTTAAGAAAATTATTTAGTTCACGCTTTCATATGAGTGAGGAACCCAAGCAACTAACGCTACGAATTTTGATTGTCGAAGATGACCCCATGATGCGGATTGGACTGAAACATTCGCTCTTTAGCCAACCTCAGCTTGAAATTGTTGGCATGGCAGAGGATGGATATTTGGGCGTGGAAGCCGCCATCGCCCTCCAGCCAGATGTGGTTGTCATGGATGTTGGGATGCCCCATATGGATGGAATTGCTGCTACGCAAGAAATTAAGCGAGTCTTACCGAATGTGAAGGTCGTGATGCTCACATCCCATACCTCTCAAACTGAGGTGATTGCCGCGCTTTCCAGTGGTGCTGAAGGCTACTGTGTCAAAGGAACGAGTGCGGAGCAGTTAGTCAAAGCGATCGCTGTGGTTCATGAAGGAGCAACTTACCTAGATGCCCAAGTGGCTCAGTCTGTGATTGACCAGCTCAAACCACCTCCAAGAGCGACAAAACCCACTCCATCCATTCCTCCCGGAACACTATCAGACAGGGAACTGGAGGTGTTGCGGCTGATTGTGGATGGTTGCAGCAATCCAGACATTGCCAAGGCGTTGTACCTAAGCGAACACACTGTTAAAACTTATGTGCGAGGAATCATGAATAAGCTGCTGGTGAATGACCGAGTGCAAGCGGCAGTGGTGGCGTTGCGATCGGGCTTAGTCGGATAGGTGCCTTAACTACCACCGATGATATGCAGCACGATATCAGCACAGAAATGAGACAACATGGCGTATTCCAACCCCCACTGCCAGTAGAGGAAGCCAAATGCTATCCCCAGCAGGGAGTTTAGCACCATCGTTCGGGTAATGACAATTGGGGTCAATGACCAGAGGGCAGCAGCGCTTGGCAGATGACCAACCCCAAACAGCAGGGCAGAGAGCGCGATCGCTAGCCAGAACGCCAGCCGTGAAGGTTGTTCGCCTTCTCGCAACCCAATCTTCCAGAAAACCCAGGCAATCAGCGTCATCAAAAATAGGCGCAGTAATAGCTCCTCCGTAATCCCACCATAAAAAGAAGCGAGTGCGCGCTTCCACAGGGCAATGTTGACAGTTGTAGACTGTGCTGTTTGCGGCATAAAGGGTTGAAACAGCAAAGCCAGCCCAAGGATGACAAATCCCCCTAAAAAACCGCTGATCAGTGCAAAATTAATGGCACGTTTCGATAGGGCGGGTGGTTTTAACCCATAAACAAAGGCACGCGCAAAGGGGGTGTCGAGTCCTAGCGATCGCCCCAACCGTAGCCCAATCCAGCCCAGGATGAAAAGGAGAATGCCGCTTTGGGTTGCGCTGGCGATTGCTAATACAGGTAACGGCAGAGGCAGTGATGCAGTTGACGACTGGTTGATTGTTGCCAGGTAAGGGAAAACAGCAAGCGTCCCCAGCGCACCGAGGACAGCCCAAAAGGCAGCGAGACGGGTGTGCTTGCTGGCGGCTTGATTGGTATGTATATTATTGACGTTCATCGTGAACTCACTACTAAACGGGCAGTGTAAACCAAAACGTGGAGCCATGATCCGGACTGCTGATCACGCCTATCTCGCCGTCGTGGGCGGTAATAATTTGCCGACACATATAGAGTCCTAAGCCGAGACTAAGGGATTGTCGCCTGTCGGGACCACAAGTGTAAAGTTCAAAGAGGCGATCGCATTGCTGCTGAGTCATGCCAACACCATTGTCACTCACCGTACAGCGAACCCACTGGCTTTTAGCTGTTAGGTTTTGACTGTTAGCTTTGGCGTGAAAAATTCTCCGCCGCCTAGAACCTTTGCCTTTCTGCTTCCCTTCAATAACTTCTGCAGTAAACGTCAAATGCAAGCCAGGACGGTTGTATCGCAGCGCGTTGGAAATCAAGTTTTCGTACACCCGCCGCAGATGTAGTGGATCAGCATTCACCAATGGCAAGTCAGGCGAGATGACCTGAGTTAACGTTGTTTGTGCTTGCCCAAAGAATGGCTGAAAATCAGTGATGATTGAATTTACCAATGTATCCAGTCTGATTGGCTGACGGTGAAGGACAATGCCATGCAACTCAGTGGAATGCGCTTCCAGCAGCGAGTTAATCAGTTCAACTTGGCGATCGCCACTTGCAATCATTTGCTCGAGTAGTTCTTGAGGAATCTTTGCATCTTCACCCGATGGCTTCAAAAAGCTTTTTAATGTCATCACCATCCCCAACACGGGATTGCGTAAATCATGAGAAACCGCATGGAGGAACACTTGCAGTTGTTGCCGCATTTTCAATTCCCGTTGCAAGGAACGTTCGTAGAGAAACACCCCTAGATCCGCTATAAAGCAAATCAAAACGGTATAAAAACCTCCTAGCACATACGTTGCTAAGAGTGGCACATCGGGATCTCTCAACCCCAGCAGTACCGCAAGGGTGAAATGCCCCAAGACAACCACTTGTGATATAATATGCAACCGCCATTGCACTGGAATCAGGATTGCTTGAATGGCATAAAACAGAATCCAATCACCTGCGTCAAATCGGGCTTCTTTATAAAAAGTGTCGATGATTTGAGGTGATAGCAGAACAGACCAAGCAAACAGCAAAAATAACCGTTCTGGGTGAGCGCGCATACTGGGATGCTTGAGGAGCAGCAGACACAGCAGTACACTTACAATCTGAGTTCCACTCGTCAGCATATACCTCAAGGTTCTTTCTGCACCAAATGCCATCTGTGGATTACCCAAAGCATTGAGGCTGGGAATGTTGATTGTCAGGTTGAGGATTGTCACCAACAACAACACAATTAGGACAACCCAAACCAGTAAACGAACACGGTTGAACAAAAAGCGATGCCGCCACGTCAAAAACTCCTGGGAAACCGTAGAATGTGCGGGTTGCCTAATCGCTCGAAGCGTATTGAGATAGCGAGCAAAGGACATCCTGACAGGTAAGCAAAGGTGAACACTTTTCATTATGCGTTTGCTGATCAGTTGCAGAGCGGGAATTGACCTAGCCATTGCTCATTCCAAACAGTGATCATTAGACAAGATTGCGGAATGTGAGTTCCATCTGTGTCCATCTGTGTCCATCTGTGGTTAATTATTCTTTTTTTGGAATCAATGCAAGAAGTCTATTGATTTCTCGTTAAAGATAAAAGGCTCTTTGATATTAGAGTTACTGGTTTGACCACTTCAGCACTTCCTGCTAACGCGCCTGTTTGCTCCATCAGTCGATTCACCCGACCGGATGAATCAATCGCGCAAACCGATCATGCGAGGTGGCAAACAAGCGACAACCATACGATTTAGTTACAGCGCCCGAAGCAAGACAGAGAAGCTAAAAGTTCAATGAACCGCATTCAATCTCCCGTTCAATTCACTAGGTTATTAGTCCCTATGAGCCTGAGTGCAACAACACTCCTCACTTGTTTCCTAACCACTTCCACCCAAATAGCTCAAGCAGGATCTTGTCGCACGGTTGCAAAGGACTGGGACGGCTACGCCGATGTTCGATCAGCACCCAAAGTTCGCTTTAACAACCTGATTACCATGCTGCCTAACGGCACGGAGTTAGAAGTTATCGGACAGCAAGGCGATTGGCTGGAAATCTATGCTCCAGAACCAGGATGGGTGGCAGAAAATCAAACCCGGCGAATCTGTTCTAGGGACGGTAGAAGCCGCCGAATTTATCGAGATTACAACTACCGAGATTACGACAGCTATCGAGATTAGCTGCTAGGAGGTAGGGGAAATGCACCAAAAGATTACAGCTCGTACATTACTTGTACTGACTAGTTTATTTACTTGCTGCATAAGTCAACCAAAGTGCCACCTATTTATCTATAGAACAGTGTTTTTCTACAGTTGACCAAGTTTCTGTACAACTATGAAGGCTAAAAGCATGAAACTCTTCTACCGCGTCGCTCGCTCGCTCGCTGCTTTTACCCTACTTGGGAAGGTCTGACCCTAAGTACTCCTGAAGCTGATGGGCGCTCGCCTACCTAATGCACCTATTCAGAATACACGATTCATCACTTGGAGAATTTCAAAATGGTTGAAAGGCAACTATCTAAATTGGATCTTGAGTCATTCATCGCCGACGGAGATTACTACCCGTCCCCGATTGCTTGGGAAGATCAAGTGTTCTACTTTATGATGCTTGATCGCTTTTCCGACGATAAAGAAATTGGATACAAGGACATTGAGGGAAACGTAGTTCCTAAAAGCGAAACCCGCACAACCTCAATGTTCAAAGAGCAAAACAAAGAAAATTCCGTAAAAACTCCTGAAGACGCAGAACGTTGGCGTAAGGCTGGAGTCAAGTATGTTGGCGGTAATCTCAAGGGGCTAAAAAGTAAAATTGGTTACTTAAAGCGCTTAGGGGTGACAACCATATGGATTAGCCCAATTTTCAAGCAGATAAGATTCCAAGAAACCTACCACGGCTATGGTATCCAAAATTTTCTTGAAATTGAGCCTCGTTTTGGAACCCACAAGGATTTGAAAGAGTTAGTGAAAACGGCTCACGCCAATGGCATCTATGTGATTTTAGATATTATTCTGAATCACACTGGCAACGTGTTTAGTTATGCTGCTGATCGCTATTGGACGCAGGACGGAAATGGCAATTGGTTTCTCGATAGCCGTTGGGATGGAAATCCTTATCAAGTCAAGGGATTTAACGATAAAGAGGGACATCCCACCATACCTTTTCAGAAAACTGACCCCGACAATCCGTCAACCTGGCCGGATCTGGATGCCGCAGTTTGGCCCGTTGAATTCCAAGACCCGTCTTTCTACACCCAAAAAGGACACATTAATAATTGGGATCACAATCCAGAGTATTTAGAGGGAGATTTTTCCGATTTAAAAGATGTCAAACACGGTCAAGGAAACCTGGACAATTATAGGCCTTCGGCTGCGCTCACACATCTGTGTAAAGCGTATGCATTTTGGATAGCTGATACAGACATTGATGGATTCCGCATCGATACTGTCAAACACATGGAAGTAGGCGCTACCCGCTTTTTTGCTTCGGTTATCCATGAGTTTGCTCAAAGCATTGGTAAGGAAAATTTCTTCTTAGTCGGTGAGATTACTGGAGGACGGATAAATGCATTTAGAACCTTGGAGCAAACGGGTTTGGATGCAGCTTTGGGTATTGATGATATCCCCGACAAACTCGAATACCTGATTAAAGGATACCGCAATCCCAGAGATTACTTTAGCCTATTTCGTAATTCTGAGTTGGTCGATAAAGAGTCTCACATTTGGTTTAGAAACAAGGTCGTTACAATGTTTGACGACCACGACCAAGTACGCAAGGGAGAAAACAAAGGTCGGTTTTGTGCTGACCGAGATGCCTCGAAAGTCGTGTTGAATGCTTTAGCTCTCAATGCGACAACTCTGGGAATTCCTTGTATTTACTACGGCACCGAACAAGGCTTTGACGGCAGTGGGCGTAGCGATCAGTATTTGCGGGAAGCCATGTTCGGCGGCGAGTTTGGAGCATTCAGAAGCCGGGGAGTACACTTTTTTAATGAAGAAAACCCAATCTATCAAGAACTGGCAGAGATTTTGAAAATCCGAAGTGAGAAAAAAGTTTTGCGCCGAGGTCGCCAATACCTGCGAGCAATTTCTGGAGATGGACAAAACTTTGGTTTACCGGAAATGATTGGAGGTCAGATACGTTCCGTTGTTCCTTGGTCTCGTGTTTTCAGTTTGAAGGAGATGCTTTTGGCTATTAATACCGACTATTATCAGCCTCAAACAGCCTGGGTAACCCTTGATAACCAATTGCACAACGAAGGCGACCTCCTGAAGTGTATCTACTCCACTGATAAAGAGCAAATAGGCAAACAGATACCCGTTGAATCTAGAAATGGCAAGTCTATTAAGATTACAGTTCCAGCCGCAGGCTTTATTATTTACGAGTAGCTGAATGGGTAATGGAAAAAGGGAGAAATAAGTACATTTTTCTAGTGATAAAGACTGATGAATTCGATAGACGAAAGCTGCTTGTTACGGAAGTAACTTTTAACTAAGCAAGTTCTTACTTATAAACGAAGAGGGCGCTGCTAACGGTAGGACAACCAGCTTTTAGGCAGATGCAATCGTCCCGAGGGCGCAGTAATCCCCACCCTACTTTGTACGTTGAGGGTGGGGACTTCCGCTATACCGTTAAAGTCATATACGCAATGCCCACCAAAGCCCTACGGAGGTTTTGGGAATTGGGAGCGAGGCGATCGCTATTCACAACGGCTTTTTCTGCATAGGTGTTAGCGCCTTCAACATTAAATGCCACGCGATCGCCAACCTTGACCTCTGTCACTTCATCACCAATTGCTTCCTTAAACGTACCCCCACAAAAGATTGGTTTATTTACCACTTTTGATAGCAGATTCATTTAAATCATCCAGTTTGGTCATTGGACTGATACTTGCTAGCATACCTGTGGCAATTGCGATCGCAGCTTCACAGGTAGGAAGACTGACAAGACGGTTTCCAGAAACAACTTTAATTAGAGTATCTTTTGTTTTTTATGCTTTAGCTCTATTGAGCGTGCCATTTGTATCCAATCTTTGGTTACTCTTAATCCAAACCGTGATGTTTGGAATTGGCTTTGGCATTTGTTCCCCCATTATCCTATCACTCGTTGCGGCGCGAGCATCCAAGGAGTATTTGGCTACGGTCATTTCGGTTAACGGGGCATTTTGCAATTTAGGACGAATACTAGGACCCCTGCTGATGGGAATTGCCTTTGGCATTGGCGGAATCAGTGGCGTGTTTTATGCGGGTGCTGGGATTGCGATCGCAACTCTTCTTATTTTTAAGTATTTTCGCTCTTGCTTATATGCGTGATTTGGGCTAAGCATTGACTATTGCCAATGACATCACATCGAACCCATGACAACACCCCAGAAATAATCCTCGAATGGTTCCTCATCCAGGTCAATATGATATTTTCTCGCCCAAGAGTAGACATCCAAGCTGATGCGTCCCCTTTGTTTGTCTAACCAATCACCCCCTTGAATCGAAATATTTCCAAGTAAGGTAATCCAGTGATTAGGGTAAGGTAAAAGGGGTTTGTTGCCAGTACCTAGTAAACCTGAGGCGGTAATTAAAGCGAAAACCACACCACCAGAGGCAATAACTGCTGCTGCTTCATTCAAAACCTCGAATTCGCCGTATAGGTAAGTAGGAATGTGCTTTACTTTACGATAACCTAGTACCTCCTGTGTCCAGCCTTTCATCTCCCAGGATTTGGTCATACCTGCCAAATTTCTCAGTATATCCGGACCGTCTGGTTCAACAGAAAAAAGTAGGTTTTCTGAATCCCGTAGTGTTGCCAAAATCATCCAATCGGCTTGCCCCATTCGTAGTCTGCCTCGGCTTTGACGCAACCTATACAATGTTTCAATGCGTCTGGTTTGCCCTTGAAAACTACCAGTTTCAAACAAACTCCGACAAATTTGCACGTAGCGCAGCGGTTGTTTGCGAACTAACTCAAATAAAATTGATGCTGGACCGCAAAATGGTTGTTGACCTTGGTTGACTTGAAAGGGGTCATTCAGGCGTATTTTCATGTCCGCCAGCACTTGGTTTTTATCTAGACTTGACCAAACACCGGGCGCGTTGGATTTTTCAAAGTCTGCTAGTGCAGAGGCGACAGATGGATCTAACGTTGAGGAATTCATTTATTAAGTAGATGGGTACACATAAAAGTACGTGAGTTCGACGGGGTTGAAAAAGGCACAAAAAAGCGCTCGACTGTGTATAGACTAAAAATACGCATGGTGTCAAGCGCAATGGAAGAAAGTTCATCACAAACCAGCCATTTGCTGTTCATGTGCGGACAGCATCATCTGCGCCAGTTCTAGGTAGGTGTCGTCACCCGTCAGCAGCACGAACATCGCGATCGCCATAGGGTAGGCGCAATACAGCTCAACGATGTGATCGTGCATTCGAGACCACACCCGACCTCCGGCGTCCTGGTACCGCTGAAGCAGATGAGCAAGTGCAGACTCACCGAAAATGCCGTAGTACATGGCAAAGTCCGTCGCTGGATCGCCAACCTCGGCTTCTGTCCAGTCGAGCAGTCCCGTTACCCGATGCTCCTGGTCAACCAATATGTGCCCTGGGTGCAGGTCGCCGTGAACTAGTGCCGAGTAGTTGGGCCAGTATGTGTCGTCGGCAAGCCAGTTCTGCCACCGCTGCCATATCGATTCCGAGACTCCCAGCAGAGGTTTCGCCTTATCCATCTTCTTGGCGAGTGACTGCCGAACCTCGGTAGGCTGCAGCACCCGGACGCCAGCTTCGGACGCCGCATCGTGGTCAATCGCGTGCAGAGCCGCGATCGCAAGAGCCAATGAGTCAACGAAGGCGACGGGGGGCGACTGCTGGTCGATGTACCAATCGTAATTCTTGGCTACCGGATCTATGGTGGCGGCTGGAGTGCCAGCAAGTCTGGGGTAGGCAATCAGCTCTTCTGTATTCACTCGCCATTCCGGCACGGCGACTGGGAGGTGCTTGCGCAGCAGATCCAGCACCCGGTTTTCGCTGGCTGCCCTTTCGATGACATCAGACCGCCTGGGTGCTCGTAACACCCATGGAATGCCGTCCTCATCAGTGGCGAACGCAACGAGGAAATCGACTCCTGATGCGTTGAGTTCTACGTTTTCGGCGTTCAGTCGAAGACCGTGCTTTTGAGCGACAGCCAGAAATTCCGCAGTGCTGTTGATGATCATTGGCTTCATGGGAGATGAATCTTTGGATATCGAACTCAATATTTATTGATACCCATCTACCTTGATTAATTACAGAATTTTTCTACGCAGCGAACAAACATCTCTACACCCATCGGCAAGACGGTTTCATCAAAATCAAACCGGGGATGATGATGAGGATACGCCAAGCCTTTCTCAGGATTAGCGGAACCAAGGAAGAAATAGCAACCAGGAACTTCTTGCAAGAAGTAAGACATATCCTCGCCGCCCATTGTTTGGCATTCAGGAACAACACCCACAGGCGTTTCCACGACTTCTTGGGCGACTGAGCGTACCAGTTCGGCTATAGTAGCATCATTAATTACTGGTGGGTAAAGTGACCAATAGTCCAAGTCATACCTTGCGCCATGACTCTGACAGATTCCTGCAATAATTTGCTCGACTCGCTGGTGGAACAAGCCTTTCAATTCTGGATTAAAATAGCGTACTGTACCACGCATCCAAGCTGTATCAGCAATGACGTTCTCGGCTGTTCCAGCATGCAATTCACCGACTGTCACGACTGCTGAATCAATCGGATTGACATTACGAGCAACAATGGTTTGCAAAGCATTGATAATTTGTGCAGCAACCACAATCGAATCAATGGTTTGATGAGGCATGGCACCATGTCCACCTTTGCCCAACACTGTGCATCGGAATAATTCTACAGCTGCCATCAATGCACCAGCCCGGACACCTATCGTCCCCAAAGGCAGATTATTCCAAAGGTGCAAACCGATAATTGCGTCAACATCGGGGTTTTTCAACACCCCGGCTTCTATCATCGGCTTTGCGCCTCCTGGTCCTTCTTCCGCTGGCTGAAAGATAATTTTGACAGTACCACCAAAAGTGTCTCGATTCTGCTGGAGATAGTATGCTGTCCCTAGGGCGATCGCTGTATGTCCGTCATGCCCACAAGCGTGCATAACTCCATCGTGTTGTGAGCAGTAGGGCACCTCGTTGAGTTCTTGAATAGGCAAAGCATCCATATCTGCCCGAATGGCCAACACTTTTTCAGTGCTGTTGTTACCCCGAATCGTGGCGACAATGCCAGTTTGGGCAATGCCAGTTTGATGCTCAATTCCCCATTCTTGCAATTTCTGCGAGACAAATTGGGCGGTTAGTTTTTCTTGGAAACCCAATTCTGGTTTTTGATGCAAACGCCGTCGCCACTCCACAAGTTGTGGTTGCAGTGAACGGATGGAGAGTCGGACGCGAGATAAATCAACAGAAGAGGGATTTGGGAATGTAGAAACCATGTCTCACATTTTTTAAATTTAAATGACGGCTGAGTATTTTTATTTTTACGCTTTAAACTTTTGCAAAAGGTAGCAATCGTTCTAAATCTAAATTTGATGCGACTTGTGCCATTTTTTCCAAATCAGTTAGATTATCCACATACGGTAAGCAGCCCAAAACTGGAATGTAAGTCAGCGATTCTATCAACTCTATTGGTGTCCAGTCAGCAATTTCTTCATTTCTTCGAGGTTGAACGCAGTTGAGAATTATTCCTTTTAAATTCACTCGTAATTGTCGTGCTAATGCAACATTCGCGACTGCTTGGGCTATTGCACCCAATTTGACGGGTACAACCAACACCGTAGGTAAGTGCCATTCTCCCGCTAAGTCAGCGACGGTGAGTTCATTTGTGACTGGCGAACCTAATCCTCCTAAAGCTTCTACTAATAGAAAATCACGGCGCTGACGCAAAGCTGTAAAAGTTTGCCACACTTTTGCTAAATCTATGGTCTTATTTTCTTTTGCTGCAGCAATGGGAGGGGCTAGGGGTGCTTGAAAATATAAAGGTGTCAGTTCTTCAGGAGATTGGTCTAAAGAAAATAATTTTTGATACCACTCGCGATCGCCCTCTCCCGATTGCATCAGTTTCATAATTCCCAAGCTGCGGGAAGAATGATATTTTTGCCAGTAAGCTGCCAATGCTGTCGTTAAAACAGTTTTGCCAACCTCTGTATCCGTCCCTGTAACCAGCAGTGCGTTCAACAGTTTATCAGTCATTAGTCATTAGTCATTAGTTGCTAATAACTAATATTTAACAGTTACTATGATAAATCGCTTATCGTTCCATTCTATGGAAATTTAGCATAAATTTAATGTCATTTTTGCATAAAGCTCTACAGCCTTGGCAGCGTACCTGTTTGACCAGGAACAGGATTGGGTGTTTCACTAGCAGGCGGGTTATTTTGTTGGTCAATCGGAGGAACTGTGGACGGTTGTTCTGTGGGTGTGGGTGAAGGTGAGATGTCTGTGGGTGTGGGTGTAGGTGAAGGTGGGGTTTCTGTGGGTGTAGGTGAAGGTGGGGTTTCTGTGGGTGTAGGTGAAGGTGGGATTTCTGTGGGTGTGGGTGTGGGTTTGACTGGGTTTTCTAATCCAACACTAAAACTGTAATTGCTTTGAGGAAGTTCTGGGACAGGACGTACCTGAATCGTGTATTTCCCAGTAAAAGGCAATGTTCCTTGGTAAAATGAAAACTCTCTGGCTGCATTGTCGATTGGTTCTTGATTTGGGGCCAAAACTGACAGCAAAACACTGCCTTTTTGGGCAAGCAATACAGTTAACTGTTGCCCTTCTTCAGCAGAAAAAGTGTACTCAATTGTTTGATTAGCTTTGAGAGTCCCCTCAACGTTAGTAGTGTTAGATGTTCCAAAATTTAGGCGCTTGCTATAAACAACAGGTTCATTGTTGGTAGGTGTGGGTGTCGGTGTGGGTGTCGGCGTGGATCTGGGTGTAGGTGTTACGGTAGTTCCACCAGGAATCACAGGTGAAGGGAAAGTTTGCGGCTGTGTTGATGCTGTTTCTGGTGTTGCTTGTGACTTATTGCGGATGGACATAACCACCGCCCAAGAACCAACTCCAGCGACAAGAATAACAATAATGGTGATTCCTAAAAGTGCCAAAGGATTATCTAAAACTGAACGGTTGGTCTGTTGTGGAATGACTGGCTTAGGTTTGTTGGGAGTAGATGGTTGTACTGATGGTTGTACTAAATCCGGGCGGCGACCAACGGCAATTGTTTGTACATTGGAAAGATTAGGAGTTGAAACGTTGGGTTGTTGGGGAGCTTGTAATGCTTGTAATACATCAGTAGCATTTTGGTAGCGATCGCCCGGTTTTGAGTTCAACATCCGATTCAACACAGACGCAAATTGTGGATTGACACTCACCCAGCGTTGCCAATTCCAAGTAAGATGGTGTTCATCAAATAAATCTTGAGGTTCTTTCCCAGTCAGCAACACGATTGCTGTCACCGCTAGTGCATACAAATCACTGCTAGGATATGCTCGACCTGTTTGGATTTGCTCACTAGGGGCATAGCCATATTTTCCTACAGTGGTGACTGGCGTTGTTTTATCTGGAGACTTTAATTTCGTTGCCAGTTCTTTGACCACCCCAAAGTCGATTAACACTGGTAAATTGTCGCTGTCTCGCAGAATAATATTATCTGGTGCGATATCCCGGTGAATAATTCCTTGACTGTGAAGATACTCCAACACTGGTAACAAAGAGCGTACCAGTTGCAACACTTCTTGTTCTGTAAACGTCCCACCAGAGGCTTTGCGTTCATCGAATAAAGTACGATAAGTTTTTCCGGCAACATAGTCTTGCACCAAAAACAAGCGCTGGTCTTGTTCAAATCTCTCCCGGAATTGAGGTACTTGCGGGTGTTGTATTTGATATAAGATTGCAGCCTCTCGCTCAAACAGTTCTTTTGCCTTCTCCCAAGCGTAGCCCCCCGTTACTGTTGGAATTAATTCCTTAATGGCACAAAGTTCGTTAAAGCGTCTTTGATCCTGGGCTAAATAGGTTCTACCAAATCCACCCTGGCCGAGAGTTTGAGTGATCCGGTAACGGTTTTGCAAGACAGTGTCAGCTGTAATGGGTGGTTGCATCGTCAATCAATTGAGTGTAGTAGCAACAGAGGAGGACTTCACTAAGATACGGATAGTTTCCAGACCGACATTGTAGATAGAGCTCTATATATTTATAGCGATTTTCATTTGAACCGAACACATCTTGCGTACGTGAATGTGGTACTCTATATAAAATCGGGGCGGCTTTCTGTATAAATCCGTATCACGATTTAAACAGATGAGTAACGGCTTATTAACTTCCGCTACCTTTGAATCATGCTGTTTGATCCAAAATTGGAAATAAAGTTTAACACTTTCTCAGTTTGCAGTCAGAACTAGTATCATTAAATATCCAGTTGTCCTTATTTAGGATAGCTTTTAAGTGTTTGTACTTACTTTTCTCTTAAGATAACAGTAAGTTAAGCTGTGAATGCTTGCTCACAGTGATAAATGAGGTGGTTAAAGGGGAGCATTCTGCTAAGCATACATCCAAATTAAGTTGGATTTTTTCAATGAAAGCCAAAAAATCTAAATCATAGGTATGGTTTAGAGACTTAATGTCAGCTAAGCTATCAATTGTTTGTATGTGCAAGGGCTGGAGAATTAGCAAAATGTAGTTTTGTAGAGGTATGTATAAAGTTTTTATGAAAGCTTCAAAAAAGCTCACAGATATTTTTTTTGAGTATTTTGGGTTAAAGCTGTCAAATGTCTGGTGATAAGATTGCCATGAATGCACATAGAGGATCTGCTGTGCTCAGTTCTGCAACTTTAAAAGTGCAGCCGACTGCAACAGGACTATCTGAAAATAATCGCCTGCGGCTGTTCTCTGGCTCTGCCAACGTACCACTGGCTCAAGAAGTCGCTCGTTACCTGGGCATGGACTTGGGACCAATGATTCGCAAACGATTTGCGGATGGAGAACTATATATTCAAATCCAGGAATCGATACGGGGCTGTGATGTTTATCTCATCCAGCCCTGTTGTCGTCCTGTGAATGACAACTTGATGGAACTGCTGATTATGATTGATGCCTGTCGGCGTGCTTCCGCACGGCAGGTCACTGCAGTCCTTCCTTATTATGGTTATGCTCGCGCTGACCGGAAAACAGCAGGAAGAGAATCAATCACTGCCAAGCTGGTAGCAAATCTCATGACAGAAGCAGGTGCTAACCGTATTCTGGCAATGGATTTGCACTCAGCTCAGATTCAAGGCTATTTCGATATACCGCTAGATCACGTCTACGGTTCTCCAGTGTTGCTCGATTATCTAGCGAGCAAACAACTGCCAGACCTTGTCGTGGTTTCCCCAGATGTCGGTGGTGTAGCACGAGCTAGGGCATTTGCGAAAAAGCTCAACGATGCGCCCTTGGCGATTATCGATAAACGTCGTCAGGCTCACAACGTTGCCGAAGTGTTAAATGTCATCGGTGATGTCAAGGACAAAACGGCAGTGCTGGTGGATGACATTATAGACACTGGCGGTACCATCGCTGCGGGAGCAAAACTGCTGCGTGAGGAAGGAGCTCGTCAGGTGTATGCCTGTGCCACTCACGCGGTATTCTCGCCACCTGCGATTGAGCGCTTGTCAAGTGGCGTATTTGAGGAAGTCATTGTCACAAATACGATTCCAATTGCAGAAAGCGATCGCTTTCCACAGTTGGTAGTCTTGTCAGTGGCTAATCTGCTTGGGGAAACCATCTGGCGGATTCACGAAGACAGTTCTGTCAGTAGTATGTTCCGCTAGCGAAGGCAAAACAGTCATTCCAACTACATTTGTGCATCAAGCGTAAAGGATGAAGGATGAAGTCTGAAAAACTTCATCCTTCATTTTTTATTTAGACTGGTTCACTCGCGGGTACAGCTAGCAGCCGGGGAATTAGCATATGAGCAGGTTGTTCCAGGGTGACATCCTCCCACACTAACCGTAAGCGGTATAGTGTGGGCTTCCTCAAATCAC